>DASXNK010000048.1 GCA_036495095.1 Candidatus Dormiibacterota bacterium
GCCGACGCCACCCGCCTGCTCCGCGAGATCGACCCCGACACCGGCCCCCATCACGAGGCGTTCACCCGCCCCGGTCTCTGACGGGTCCCCCATGCCCACAGAGCCGTCGCCCCCCGGGGATGGGAGCCTATCCCACGGTGAGCCGCGCGGCCTGCTGCGCGTCGACCTTGACCCCCGGGCCCATCGTCGAGGTGAGCGTCACCGTCTTCACGTAGGTGCCCTTGGCCGCCGCCGGCTTCGCCTTGACGATCGCCTCCATCAGGGTGGCGAAGTTGTCGCGCAGCTTGGAGTCGTCGAACGACACCTTGCCGACGGGCACGTGGACGATGCCGAAGCGGTCGACGCGGAACTCGACGCGGCCGCCCTGGACGTCACGCACCGCCTTGGCGATGTCGAAGGTGACCGTCCCCGACTTCGGGTTGGGCATCATCCCGCGGGGGCCGAGGATCTTTCCGAGCCGGCCCACCTGACCCATGATGTCCGGGGTGGCGAGGGCGACGTCGAAGTCGATCTCCCCCGCCTGCACCTTCTTGACCAGGTCCTCGCCGCCGACGATGTCGGCGCCGGCCTCGAGCGCCTCGCGCATCTTGTCGCCCATGGCGAACACGGCGATGCGCCGCTGCCGGCCGGTGCCGTGGGGCAGGAGCGCGCTGCTGCGCACCATCTGGTCGGCGTGACGCGGGTCGACGCCGAGGCGGACGTGCGCCTCGACGGTGGCGTCGAACTTGACCGGCGAGGTCTGGCGCACCAGGGTGACCGCATCCTGGGGGTCGTAGAGGCGGTGCGCCTCGATCTGGCTGGCGGCCTCGCGGTACTTCTTTCCGTAGCTGTGTGGCATCTGACGGCTCTCCGGGTGGTGATGGCGGGCCGCTCGGTGGCGGCCCTCCCACTGATGGATCGGTTCTAGACGACGACCAGGCCCATCGACCGGGCGGTGCCCTCGATGACGCGCATCGCCGACTCGATCTCGAAGGCGTTGAGGTCCTTCATCTTGAGCTCGGCGATCTCGCGCACCTGGTCGCGGGTGACGGTCCCCACCTTGTCGCGGTTCGGCTTGGCCGACCCCTTGTCGACCCCGGCGGCCTGCTTGAGCAGGTCGTAGGCCGGGGGCGTCTTGGTGATGAAGGTGAAGGTGCGGTCCTCGTAGACGGTGATCTCCGCGGGGATCACCGTGCCCGCCTGGGCCGCGGTGCGCTCGTTGTAGGTGCGGCAGAACTCCATGATGTTCAGGCCGTGAGGGCCGAGCGCGGTGCCCACCGGGGGCGCCGGTGTGGCCTTGCCCGCGACGATCTGCAGGCGGATGACGGTCTTGACCTTCTTCTTTCCCATGGGACTCCTGGAATCTCTACCGCAGGCGCTCGACCTGGAGAAGGTCGAGCTCAACCGGCGTCTCGCGCCCGAACATGTTGACCAGCACCTTGAGCTTGCCCTTGGACGGGTCGATCTCCACCACCTTCCCGTGGAAGTCGGTGAAGGGCCCGTCGACGACGCGCACGTTCTCGCCGGTCTGGTACTCGACGGTGACCTTCTGGGCCACCGCCTCCTTGGTCTTGATGATGCTCCGGATCTCGTGCTCCTGGAGCGGCACCGGCTTGTTCCCCGAGCCCACGAACGAGGTGACCCCGGGGGTGTTGCGGACCACGTACCAGGACTCGTCGGACATCACCATGTTGACCAGGATGTAGCCGGGGAAGATGCGCCGTGCGACCTTCCTCCGCTGCCCGTCCTTGATCTCGATGACCTCCTCGGTGGGGACGAGGACGTCGAAGATCTTGTCCGACATGTCCATCGACTCCACGCGCTTGAGGAGGTTTGCCCGAACCTTCTCCTCGTGACCGGAGTAGGCGTGCACCACGTACCACTTGGCTTCGGTGGGCGGGGTGCGTGTCTCTGCAGCGATCTCGGCCATATCTTTCACTTGCCCACGGCGTGGGTTACGTACAGCTGCTTCACGGCGAGCGAGAGGAGGAAGTCGGCGAACCCGATGATCCCCGCGAAGATGATCACCGTGGCGATCACCACCTGGGTCATCCGGATCAGCTCGCCGCGCGACGGCCACGAGACCTTGCGCAGCTCGAGATAGACCTCCCTGAGGTAGTTACCGCCGCGCTCCGGCTTGGGCGGGGCGGCTCCTCCGCCGCGCGGTCCACCCGGTGGCTTGGGGGTGGCCGCCTTGGCCTTGGCCACGTCTGTCCTCCGACGCTGAAAATGGCGCTACCGACTGCTCAGCCGGTGCGGAATATGAAAGTTGAGATGGCAGGGGCGACACGACTCGAACGTGCGACCTGCGGTTTTGGAGACCGCTGCTCTACCAACTGAGCTACACCCCTGTGTTGGGATAGGGAAGAGCCGGACCCGAATGGCGGCCCTTTGGCTACTTCGTCTCCCGGTGCGCCGTGTGGGTGCGGCACCGGCTGCAGAACTTGCGCAGCTCCATGCGATCCGGATCGTTTCTCTTGTTCTTCTGTGTCGTGTAGTTGCGTTCCTTGCAGGTTGGACACTGCAAGGTCACCGTCATCACGCCACCCTTACCCGCAGCCATCGTTGTGCCTCGACAAAAATAAAACCTAGCGGCGGCTAGGTGCGCGACGGAGTGTACCAGAGGGCGGACGGGGGGTCAAACCCTCCGTGGTGCCGTCACCCCGCCGGATCAGTGTGACCTCGTCGCCCACCGCCGAAACCTCGCGCAGCAGCCCGGTGTCCACCTCGTAGACGAAGCCGCGGACACTCTCCTTGCGGGGGACGAAGGGACTGGCCTCGATGCGGGCGATCGACTGGCGGACCTCCTCCTCCAGATCGGTGAAGGCCTCCAGGGCGAACCCCGGCCTCACCCCCGTCTCCGCCTGGACCTGCGCCTTCACCGCGTCGTCGGTGAAGGTGAGCATGCCGCAGCCGGTGTGGTGGAGGAGGATGACCTCCTCGGTGCCGAGCAGCCGCTGGGAGACCAGCAGCGAGCGGATCACGTCCTCGGTGACCGCCCCGCCGGCGTTGCGGATGACGTGGGCCTCCCCCTCGCGGAGCCCGAGGATCGCGTAGACGTCCATCCGGGCGTCCATGCAGGCGACCACCGCGACCCTCCGCTCGGCGGTGGCAGGGGGCCGGCTCGCGAAGGCCTCCGCGAAGGCGCGGTTGTTGTCGAGCAGGCGGTCGGTGACGCTCATCCTCTCCGTACGATATCCGCCCGCCCCATCACCGGGGCGGGCCGAGGAGGATCCGACCGATGGCCGCGCTGACATCGCCCGAGGTGCGCGCCGCGTTCCTCGACACCGCCGAGGCCGCGTGCGCCGTGCTCGCGCTGCCGGAGGTGGCCCGGCGGTGGGACGAGCCCAGCGCCCTGCGCCTGCTCTCGGTGCGGGGGCTCGCCGGCCACCTGCTCCGCGGCGCCGGCACCGTGGACGTCTACCTCGACCGCCCCGAGCCCGGCGGCGAGCCGATCACCGCCGCCGCCTACTACGCCCGCGCCCTGCCCGAGGGCGCGGACCTCTCCTCCCCGGTCCACACCGCCATCCGCGAGCGCGGCGAGGAGCAGGCGGCGGAGGGCCCGGAGCGGGTGGCGGCGGCGGCGGCCGAGGCCTGCGCACGGCTGCGCGAACGGCTGGCGCGGGAGCCCGAGGGGCGGCTGGTGAGCGTCTACCAGGGGGTGGTCATCCGCCTCGACGAGTACCTGCTGACCCGGCTCGTCGAGCTCACCCTGCACATCGACGACCTCTGCGTCAGCGTCGGCGTGCCCACCCCGGAGCTGCCCGCGGCGGCCGGGACGGCGGCGATCGGCACCCTGGTGGAGGTGGCCCGGCTGCGCCACGGCGACACCGCCGTGCTCCGCGCCCTCGCCCGCCGCGAGCGCGACGGCGGCGGCGCGCTGCGGGTCATGTAGGACCCGGCCGCTCTCCACAGAGGCGCTGCGGCACCCCGGTGGCGAAGGCGCGTCCCAGCACCCCGATGCTGCGATCGATCGCCTCGTCGAGGCCGAGGTTGAGCCACTCCTCGATCAGCGCCTTCTGCGTCGCCACCGCCGCCGGGTCGTTGACCGCCACCCGGGCGACCAGCGCCGCGGCGGCGTCGACCAGCTCCTCGGGGTCGTCGACGAGCACCGTCACCAGCCCCCAGTCGAGGGCGCGGCGGGCGTCGAGGCGGTCGCCGGTGAGCAGCAGCTCGCGGGCGCGGCCGAGGCCGACGTGGTGGACGAGGAGGGCGGCGTCGATCACCGAGGGCATCCCCACCCGCACCTCGGGGAGGGCGAACCAGGCCTCCGCGCTGGCGACCCGCAGGTCGGCGGCCATCGCGAGCTCGAAGGCGCCGCCGATGCAGCCGCCCTGGACCGCCGCCACCACCAGCCGCGGGCCGCGCCGGGCAGTGGCGCAGAGGTCCCGAAGCGCCGTGATCAGCCCGAGGATCTCCGCCTCCCCCGCCGCCGCCATGGCGGCGAGGTCGACGCCCGCGGAGAAGTGGGGGCCGCGGCCGAGCAGGACGACCCCGTCGAGGCCCGGCGCGGTCATCGCCGCCTCCAGGACCTCGCGCAGCCCGGTGATCATCGCCACGCTCAGGGCGTTGCGCCGCCGCGGGCGGTCGAGCCAGACCAGCCGCAGCCGGCCCCGATCCTCGACGGCAAGTCCCTCGGCGGTCACGGCAGCAGGCTCCGCACCGCCGCCAGCGGCTCGAGCTGGGCGAGGGGGTCGGGGCCGGCGGGATGGAGGACGAAGCCGTCGACCCCGGCGGCGCGATGGGCGGCGAGGCCCTCGGCGACGGTGGCGGCGTCACCGATCAGGCACCAGCGCTCCAGCCGCTCCAGCGGCAGCCCGTACTGGCCGCGGGTGAGGGCGTCGACCTCGGCCCGGGCCCGAGCGCGGTCGCCGGCGACGTTGACGAAGACCATCAGCAGCGTCTGGGGGGCGGGCCGGCCGGCGGCGGCGGCGAGCCCGGCGATCCGCTCCCGGCCCGCGGCCACCCGCTCGGGGCTGAGCCAGACCGCCAGCCAGGCGTCGGCCACCCGCGCCGCCCGTGCCTGGGCGGCCTCGGAGCGGCCGCCGACCACCAGCGGCAGCCGCCGCCCGGGCACCGGCTCGAGCCCAGGGCTGCGCAGCGGGAGCAGGGGGCCGGGGTGGACGACGGGGCCGCCCTCGAGCAGCCTGCCGACGATCTCCAGGGCCTCGTCGACGCGCCGGCCGCGCTCCCGCAGCGGCACCCCGGCGGCCTCGAACTCGGCCGGGTTCTCGCCGCCGGCGCCGACACCGAGGACGATCCGCCCGGGGGCGAGGGCGTCGAGGGTGGCGAGCTGCTTGGCCACCCACACCGGCGAGCGCAACGCCAGCAGCATCACCCCGAAGCCGAGCCGCAGCGTGCGGGTGCGGGCGGCGGCGGCGGCGAGCGCGGCGAAGGGCTCGAGCACCGGGGCGTGGTACTGGAGGTGGTCGCCGGCCCAGCCGGAGTCGAAGCCGAGCTCCTCGGCGCGCTCCGCCGCCTCGAGCAGCGGCCAGCCACCCTGGCGGTAGGGGTCGAACGTGGGCAGCATCAGGCCGAAGCCGGCGAGGCTGCGGGAGAGGTCGCCGGACGCTGCCGGGGTGCCGGTCGTGGGGGTGGATCTCACGCGTTTGATGGTGGCAAGTGGGGGAACACTCGTGCCGTCCGCCATCCGGGCGGGTGTTTTCAGATACAGGGATGACGACCATGGCATCGGGCTACAACCCCACCCCCTCCACCAGCGGTCTCGCGGCACACGCCGGCGGGCTTCCCGCCGAGTGGAAGTGGGCTGCGCTCTTCGTGCCGCCTGCCGGCTTCGAGCCGGAGTGGCGTGCCTGGCTGGCCCAGGCGCAGAAGGCGGAGCAGCAGTCCACCCTCGCCTACTGGGCGAACCGTTAGAGATACTCCGGTCATGCTCGTCGGCGACCTGCGCATCGACCCGGTCGCCGACGGGATGGCGCGGGTGGCGCCGTCGGAGGCCTACGCCGGCACCGGCGACGACGCCTGGGCGCCGCACCGCGAGTTCCTCGCCGGCGACGGCATGCTGGAGCTCGAGCTCGGCGGCTTCCTCGTCCGCGGCGGCGGCCACACCGTCCTCGTCGACTGCGGGCTGGGCCCGCTGAGCCGCGGGGGCTTCGAGGGCGGGCGGCTGCTCGACAGCCTGGCGGCGCTCGGCGTCGCCGCGGCGGACGTGACCGACCTGGTCTTCACCCACCTCCACTTCGACCACGTCGGCTGGGCCACCCAGAAGGGCGCGGTGGTCTTCGTCAACGCCGTCCCCCGCTGCGACCGGCGTGACTGGGCCCACTTCGTCACCGGCCCCGACGGCGGCGCCGCGCGCAAGCTCACCCCCCTCGCAGACCGGGTCGCCTTCTGGGAGGCGGGCTCCACCGTGCTCCCCGGCATCGACGTGCTCCACGCCCCCGGTCACACCCCGGGCAGCAGCATCGTGGTGGTCTCCTCCGGCACCGAGCGCGCGCTGCTGCTCGGCGACGTGGTGCACTGCCCGGTCGAGCTCGTCGACGACGAGTGGGCGGGGATGGGCGACGTCGACCCCGCGCTGGCGCAGCGCACCCGCGCCGCGCTGATCCGCGAGATCGAGGGCGGGGACGTGCCGGTGGCGGCGGCCCACTTCCCCGGGCTGCGCTTCGGCCGCCTGCTCCGCGGCGAGGGCCGGCGGCGCTGGCAGTTCTAGGCGCGGAGAGCCCTACGCGGTCCTGGCGTTGGGGTCGGTGGGATCGGGCGGCGGGGTGATCGTCACCGGGGTGTCGAAGCGGTCGTAGTCGACCTGCGCCGAGATCGCCACCGCGCCGGGCTGGTGGCCGCAGTCGGCGCTGCCACCGTCGGTCTGCGGCCCGGTCTGCACCATCCGCACCAGGCGGACGGGCGCGTCGACGGTCAGGTAGCTGTTCTGCGGCGCAGCGCCGGCGCCGTGGCCGTCGTCGACCACGGTGGCCACCAGGCGCCCGCCGATCCGGGTCTGCGGCCCCAGGTGCAGAGCGCCGTGCTCGCGGGCGTTGCACTCCGCCTCCCGCTGCATGGTGAGGGCAATGGCGCCGCGCGCCTCGTCGGGCGACAGCACCACCCAGTCGGGTCCGTGGGAGCCGCCGCGCTGGTAGGCGTGGCCGCCGGCGACGATCTCCTCGACGCCGACGCCCTGGGAGCGGGCGACCAGGTGCGCGGTGGTCTGGGTGGCGGTGACCTCGATGCTCACCGAGGTGCCGTCGTTGAAGGCGACCGTGCCGGTGTAGTGCTCGCTCCGCGCCGCCCGCAGCGCCGCCAGGTAGTCGTTGTACAGGCGGTCGGCGGAGGACGTCGAAGGGGCGGGCGGCGACGGCTTCGCGACCGGCGGGGAGCCGCAGCCGGACAGGCCGAGCAGCACCGCCAGCAGCGCCGGCAGCGCCCGTGTTCTCCGGGTCATCGTCGTCCCCGCGCGCTCTCGAAACGGCACCGCGAACCCAGGATAGCCCGCCTCCGCCACCAGGACCACAGACCGGTGACACGGAGATCGCCACCGCCCCCATGAGGGGTGATACCGTCCCGGGCATCAGTTCGGTCCCGGCGGCCTCGTGACGCGCCGGATGGAGGTCTTGGCGCGTGTCGGTCGATCAGACGCTCAAGTGCCGCGAGTGCGGCATCGATTTCGTGTGGACTGCGGGCGAGCAGGAGTTCTACGCCTCCCGCGGTCTCACCAACCCCCCCTCCCGCTGTCCCGACTGCCGGGCCGCACGGAAGGCCGCCTCGGGCTCGGCGGGCGGCGGCATGAACCGCGGCGGTGGTGGCGGCGGCGGCGGCGGTTTCCGCCCCGCGCGTGAGATGCACGAGGTGGTGTGCGCCGGCTGCGGAGGGATCGCCAAGGTGCCGTTCCTGCCCCGCGGCGACCGTCCCGTGTACTGCTCGGACTGCTTCCGTGGGGGCACCCGCTGACCGAGGCGCAGCCTCTTCAGGTTGAAACCCGGCGGTGCGCATGCAATCATGCGGGCGACTGCGTTCCACTCGACGTCCACGCCTGGGAGCCTGAGCCCACATGTCCATGATGGTCGCGGCCCTTCAGACCGCCCAGATCAACCTCACCACCGAGACGGTGGCGGCCGGCCTCGCCGGCGGCCTCGCGGGGGTGGTGATGACCAAGATGCCGATGTGGACCTCCGCCGGCATCGGCGCCGCCCTCGGCCTGGGCCTCTACGTCCTCGGCTGCCGGCTCTGAGCCCGCACCGCTAGCGGCCGGAGCGTCGCGAGAGGCGCAGCCGGCCGCGGCGGGGCTGCTCGGCGTCGCCCGCCGCCGCGCCCCAGGCCCACGCCGGCGCCGGGCCCTCGCGCTCGGTGCGAGGCCGCCCGGTCAGCTCGACCTCGGCGCCGGCGCGGGGCAGCGACTCGGCGAGCAGCTCGGCGTCGTCGTCGGTCACCCCGGCGGCGACCAGCTGCCCGCGGAGCCGCTCCGCCTCGTCGGGGCTGATCCCCGATCGGGTGAGCGCCGCCCAGGCGCCGCCGACCAGGGCCTCGACGTCGCCGAGCGCGCGCACCATCACCGGCACCGTGGCGCGGCCCGCCTCGCGCGCCGCCTGCAGCCGCCGGGCCCCGCTCACCAGCTGGTAGCCGCCCTCGGAATGGGCGCGCACCACCAGCGGGACGAGCACGCCCCGGCTGCGCACGCTGGCGAGGAGCATCCGGTAGGCGGGGTCACCGCCGTCGGCATGGTCGCGCCATCCGCGGCCGCGGATGCGGTCGACCTCGACCTCGTCGATCGCCGGCGCCGCGGTGGCGTCCTGGTCGCGCTCGGGCTCGGGCATCACCGACCTCTCAGGCTCTCCGCGGGCGCATCGACACCCGTGGTCACTGGAACGGCGGGGTGGCGCCGCGCGTTTCGCCTACCGGGGACCGGCGGCGCGTGCGGCGGCGACATGCTCGCACAGGGCGCGCACCAGCGGCACCATCTTCGGACGCACCGGCTCGATGCGCACCGGCACGCCGCGGGCCCGCAGTGCGGCGGCGCACACCGGGCCGACCGCGGCCACCTCGGTGTTCGACGCCAGCCAGCCGGCGAGCCGGTCGTCGACGCCCTCGACCTCGGCGACGTGGAAGAGGTTGTCGACCTGCGAGGCGCTGGTGAACACGGTGAGGTCGAGCTCGCCGGCCTCGAGGCGCACCAGGAAGCTGCGGATCGGTCCGGTGTCGTGGGGCAGGCGCCACTGGTAGGTGCTGATCTCCACCAGCTCGGCGCCGCGCCCGCGGAGCAGCGCGGCGAGGTCGGCGTTGGGCGAGCCGTAGTGCTGGAGCATCACCCGCCGGCCGCCCAGGTCGTCCTCGACCAGGTCGACCACCTCGGCGGTGGTGTGGGGCTCGGGGGTGCGGCGGTCGACGCGGACGTGGTTCCGCAGCAGCACCGCCAGCGGCTTGGGGCCGCGGGCCAGCACCACCGCGGCGGCGAGGCGCTCGAGCACGGCCTCGACGAGGCCGGCCGCGGTGGCGGCGGCCAGCAGCCGGTCGGTGCCCACCCCGGTCTGGAAGATCGCCAGGTCGAGGGGCGCACCCGCCACCTCCCGGAGGGCCGCAGCCAGCGGGGCCACGTCCTCGACCGCCGCCTCGCGCAGACAGGGCGCGGCGACGGGGACGCCGCCGTGGCGTTCCACCAGAGCCGCCAGCTCGGCGGCGTGGCGGGTCTGCATCAGCGCGACGACGCGTCCGTCGAGGTGCGGCTCCATACCGCCCTGATGCTAGGGGGGCCCCGGGCCACAGGCATGCGACGCCACGCCCTATGGCAGCGGCCCGCGCCTTGGACAGCCCGCCGCGCCCCTGGGAGAGGGTGCCGGCAAGCGCGTACACTGCCCCGGGCTGGCGGTGGTGCAGTGGAGCAGCGACCGGGCATGAGTAGCTTGCTCATCAGGCTGGGCGGGGTGAGCGCAGGCGGCTCCGCCGCCGGAGTGAGGGGGGGACACCCCCCTGGAAGGATGAGCTGGGTGGTGGTCGCGGGCGGTGCGGCGATGCTGGTCGCGTGCGGCGGCGGCCAGACCCGCAGCAGCGGCGCCGACTATGCGAGCGCGGTCAACGGGATCTGCGCGCAGCTCGCCAGCGACCTGCAGTCGTCGGGGCCGTTGCCGAAGAGCTTCCGTGACCCCGCGGTGCGGCCGCGGCCGCAGGACCTCCCGGCCGCCGCCGTCTTCCTCGACCGCAACGTCGCCATCCTCCGGACCGCCTCGACGCGCCTTCACCAGGTGCCCGTCCCCGAGGACGAGCGCGACCTCGCCCGGCAGTGGCTCGGCGCCCTCGACACCTTCATCGCCGACCTCGCCGGGGCCGGCGACGCCGCCCGCCGGGCCGACACCCAGGCCTTCACCACCGCCGCATTCGAGACCGCCCCGCAGGCGGCCTCCGACCGTGACACGCTCGGCGCCAGGCTCGGCGTCAACGGCTGCGGCTGAGATCGCCGAGGCCCTCCGGTGCTGATCGGTGACGTCGCCGGGATGGCGGTGCGTCCCTGGCGGCGGGCGCCGCTGCTCGCCGGGGGCAGGCCGCTGGCGGCCGCGGTGGCGCTGGTGGTGGGCACCGGGCTGGTGTCCCTGGGCCTCTCGCTCGCCGCGATCGCGGTCGAGCCGGGGAACTCCGGCCAGCGCGCCGCCGACGTCGGCGCGTCGCTGACGCTGCCCCTGCTCTTCGTCGGCTTCTGGCTCATCGACGCCCTGGTGGTCGACGCCGTCGCCCAGCTGATGGGCCGGCCGTCGCGGCGGCGTCTCTATCTCGCGGTGAGCGCCTACGCCTGGCCGGTGCTCGCCGTCTTCGGGATGGTGCGCCTGCTCCAGGCCGGCGTCGACCGTGCCGCGGGAGCGCCCGCGAGCACCGGCGGGATCGTCCTCGGCTTCCTCAACTACGCGCTGCTGGCCTGGTTCCTGGTGCTGATCACCACCGCGGTGCAGGCGGTGTACGAGCTGCCCGCGCAGAGCGCCCTGACCGCGGCGCTGTCGCCGCTCGCGGTGGTGGCGGTGATGATCATGGCGCTGGTCGTCGTCGGCACCCTGCTCCACGCCGTCGGGGTGGGCTGAGCCCGGCTACTCGGAGGCCTCCTCGGGCTCGGGCTCCTCGCCGGCGGGCCGGCGCCGGCCCCGCCCCGAGACCCCGGGCAGCCGCGGCGGCTCCGGCTCCGGCGGCGGGGGTGCGGCCGGAGGCTCGGTGCCCGAGGGCGGCCGCCGCCGTCCCGAGATCGAGGGCAGGCGGGCGCCGGGGGCGCCGGCGGCCGGGGCCTCCTCGGGGGCGGGTGCGGGCTCCGACCACTCCTCGGGCGGCGGCGGCGCGGTGACCGGTGACGAGGGCGGCGACGGGGGCGGCGGCGCGTCGAGCGCCGGCGCCGGGGCGGCCGGCGCCGGCGCGGGCAGCGCCGGGGCGGCCAGCGGCCGGCGGATCTCGAGAGCGACCGCCAGGGGCAGCATCACCGCCACCACCGCGACCACCGCCAGGGCGAGCTCGAGCACAACGGCGAGGCCGAAGTCGGCGATCAGCGGGATGCTGCCCGGGAGCAGCCCGCTGAGCGCCAGCACCGCGAAGCCGGCCCCCAGGGTGAGCGCCGAGACCCCGATCGCCCGCCCCACCCCGCTCAGCGCGGTCGCGGCCGCCGCGGCGGGCTCGAGCCCGTTCCAGCGCTCCTCGTGGAACCGCTCCATCAGCACCACGCCGAACTCGGTGCCGAGGGCGACGACGAGCGCGCCGAGCACCACGGTGAGCGGGTTCAGCGAGCCGAGGGTGGCGCCGGCGTCGCCGGGGAGGCGGCCGAGCAGGCGCACCACCAGCGGCGCCCACCCCGCCGCGAGCGCGGTCGGCAGCACCGGGAGCAGCGCTCGCCGGGGCTGGCGGAGCAGGGCCAGCAGCAGCAGCGCAACGGCGGCGACGGGGACGAGGTTGAGCAGCAGCGCCCGCGAGGTGAGGGTGTCGTACGCCTGCACCGCCAGCGCGGTCAGCCCCGCCGGCTCGGCGGTGGAGAGCTCCCCGGGGCGGGAGCGGGCGATGTCGGTGCGCACCTGGTCGACCAGCCGGGCCAGGTCGGCGGCGTTGGTGATCCGGGTGGCCATCACGATCCGCGCCGAGCGCGGGTCGACCGCCGCCGGAGCGCCGTTCGCCCGGGTGTCGTTGGCCAGCGGGGTGAAGGTGATCGGGTCGACGGCGGGGCAGGGAGGGGTGTCGAGGGGAATCCCGCCCACCAGGCTGCGGCTGACCGGCGCGAGCAGGCGCAGCTGGCAGATCACCGAGGTCTGAGGCGTCCCCGCGCCGGCGGCCGGAGCGGGCGCCGCGGCGGTGGGCGCAGGGCTGGGCGCGGCCGTCGCCGGCGCCGGGGAGGCGGGTGCGGCGGTGGCCGATCCGGCCGCCCGCACCACGTCGCCGGCGGGCAGCGCCCCGGTGCCGCTGGGCGCGGGGGCCGCCCGGGTCGAGGGCGAGGGCGACGCGCCCGGCGAGGGCGAGGGCGCCGCCGGCACCGCGGCGCAGGGCTGCTGGCTCGCCGCCTGTGCGGTGCCCGAGCTGGCGCCGACGATGTCCTGGATCGAGGTGACCTGGGCGACCCCGCCCCCGTAGCGGCAGCGCAGGTCGCGCGACGCCTGGAGCTGGTAGAGCAGCGCGGTCTGCGAGGTCACCTGGCCCTCGAGGAAGATGTCCACCTCGTTGGCGTAGCCGGTCTGGGCGCGCACCCGCTGCAGGTCGCTCAGCTCCTGGAGCGACGGCGCCAGCAGCCGCTCGGCCGAGGTCTGTACCGGCGTCGAGCCCAGCAGCGCCCAGCCGGCGAGGGCGAGCACCGCCGCGGGGATCAGCACCACCGGCCAGCGCGCCGCCAGCGCCAGGGTGCGGGTGGCGGGCCGGGGCGGCGCCGCCGGCAGGGACGGCGAGGGGCGGCCCCGCTCCGCCCAGGCGGCCGCGGGCAGGGCGATCAGCAGGGCCGCCAGCCAGGCGGCGGCCACCCCGCCCAGCACCACGAGGGCGAACTCGGCGACCAGCGGCACCGCCACCAGCGGGCCGGCGTCGACGCCGGCGAGGAGGGCGAGGACGCCGAGGCCGCCGGCCATCGCCAGCGCCGCGACCAGGGTGGCGTGGCCGCTGCTGGTGAGGGTGGCGCGCAGCGCCGCCTCGAGGTCGAGCCCCCGGCCACGCTCCTCGGTGAAGCGGGAGAGCAGCTGGACGGCGTAGTCGACCCCGAGGCCGACGAGCACGGGCACGCCGGCGAGCACCGCGGGAGTGAGCGGGGTGCCGGTGGCGAGGGTGAGCCCGAAGGTGAGCAGCGCCGCCGCCACCGCGGCGGGGATCGCCCACAGCCGGCCCCGCACCCGGCGGGCGCCGAGCAGGAGCAGGAGCATGACCAGCAGCGCCACCGGGAAGAGCACGGCGAGCTGGTGGGTGATCGAGGTCGCCACTCCACGGGCGAGCAGCGGCGCCCCGGCGAGGGTGACGCCGAGGTAGGGGCAGCCGGTCACCTGCGGCTGCCGGTCGGGGCTGGCACCACACTCCGTCGGCAGCAGCCTGCCCACCTGCTGGAGCGCCTGGATCCGGGCCGCGGTGGGCCTGGTGCTGGTGCAGTGCTGGCCGCCGCTGTCGAGATCGGCGCGGATGCAGCTGCGCACCGCCTCCACCGCCTTCGGGTCGGCGGCGGCGGCGCGGGTGAGCCGGACGGTGATCACCGCGTACGAGGGCTGCCCCGGCGTCGGCGCCGGGAGCATCGCCGCCCACTGCACCTTCGGCGGGCAGAAGGGCTGCACCGCACCGGCGGGCGCGGCCTTGAACTGGGCCACGGTGGGACAGCTGGGGAGGTCGAGCAGGAGGCGGGCGAGGAAGCTCTGGCAGCTGGGGGTGTGGCCGAGCGCCTGGGCGGTGGCCTGGTAGCAGTCGCCGTAGGCGGCGGCGATGGTCACGAAGGCCTGGTGGGCGGCGTCGCCGCCGGCGGGCGCGCCCGCCGCGGAGCTGCCGCCGCCGGAGAGGTACTGGGCGAAGGTCGGGGGGACGGGGACCGCCGCCGCCGCCTCCTGGGCCGCCTTCTCGCCGGCGTCGACGATGCGGGCGGTGGGCGCCTGGGCGGCGGGCGAGGCGTTGAACGCGGTGCGGGCGGTGTCGGCGGCGCCGGCCGCCTTCACCAGGTCGCTGACCAGCTCGGCGAGGGCGAGGGTGGCCGCCTGGCGGGCGTCGGACTCGAACTTCTGCAGGGTTGCGGCGTCGATCTTCGACGGGTCGCCGCCGGCCCCCGACACCAGCGCCAGCAGGGCCCGGTCGTAGACGTACTGGTTGTACTGCTGGACGGTCTTCTGGATCTGGTTCTGAGCGGCGCGCTGGGCCGCCTCGACCACCGTCCCGGGGCCGAGGACCGAGGCGACGCCGGAGTTCCTGGCGATGTCGCTCTCCAGCGCCACCAGCTTGAGGAGGTTGTTCTGCTCGACGTAGAAGGCCCCGGGCTGCCGGGCGGAGAGCACCAGCACCATCGGGTCGGCGCCGAACTGGTCGGTGAAGCGGTCGTTCACCTGCTGCGCCGCCGAGCTGCGGCCCACCAGCAGGGCGGAGCCGGCGTCGACCGACCAGCGCGCGAACCCGGCGGCCCCAAGCAGGCAGACCAGCACGGCGAGGGCCGCGATTCTCCCCGGCCGCCGCGCCATCGGCCCGGCAAGGCGCGCCAGCAGGAGACGGGGTTGCATCACGGGGCGGGAGTCTAGGGGGATCGCCGAAACCGTGGATCACCCGTTGAACTCGACATCTGTGCATGTTACGTTCTTCGGTGATGGATGACCCGCTGTCGATCGCCGCGGCCGAGCGGCACCCGGTCGACGCCGCCGGGGTGCGGCTCGCCGCGGTCGAGCTCGGCGACCGCTCGGCGCCGGCGGTGCTCCTCCTCCACGGGTACCCCGACACCAAGGAGGTCTGGGAGGAGGTCGCCCGCCGCCTCGCCGGGCGCTTCCACGTGATCGCCTACGACATGCGCGGCGCCGGCGAGTCGAGCGCCCCCGGCCGGACCGCCGGCTACGACCTCGAGCTCCTCGTCGACGACTGCGCCGCGGTGCTCGACGCCGTGGTGCCGGGCCGGTCGGTGCACCTGGTGGGGCACGACTGGGGCTCGATCGCCGGCTGGGCGATGGCCACCGCGGAGCGGATGCGCGGACGGCTGCGCTCGTTCACCTCGATCAGCGGTCCCTCCCTCGACCACAGCGCCCACTGGATGCGGCGGCGGCTGCGCCGGCCCACCCCGCGGGCGCTCGCCGCCCTCGCCGGGCAGGCCCGCCGCTCCTGGTACATCGCCGCGTTCCAGGCCCCCCTGCTCCCCGAGCTGGCCTGGCGCACGGTGCTGGCGCGCCGCTGGGCGGGCTTCCTGCGCCGGGTCGAGCAGGTGCCGCCGAGCCACCGCCATCCCGCCCCGACCCTGGCCGCGGACGCCGCCCACGGGGTCGGCCTCTACCGCCGCAACATGCGACCGTGGCGGCGCCGTCCCCGCCCCGACGCGTTCGCCCACGCGCCCGTGCAGCTGGTGGTGGCACACCGCGACCACTACGTCTCCCCCCGGCTCTTCGACGACCTCGATCGCTGGGCCACGGTGCTGCGGCGGCGCGGCGTCGATGCCGGCCACTGGCTGCCGCTGACCCACCCGGCGGAGCTGGCCGGCTGGATCGGGGAGTTCGTCGACGAGGTCGAGGCCGGGATCCGAGAGCGGTGAGCTCAGTCGACCTCAGGCCACGATCCGCGGTCACACAGGCGCATGATCCTCTGCGAGATGGACAGCGAGGAGCCCGGGGGCAGGGGGCGGCAGCGCTCGCTTCCCGGCGCCGGTGCGATCTCCTGGCTGCTCCGCCCCGACCGCCCGGTGCGCGCCGCCGCCGCCCAGCTCGACGCGGTGCGGGTGCTCACCGAGGCGGGCGTGCTGCGGCCGTCGCGGCCCGACCGGCTCGTCGCCGCGCTGCTCTCGCTGGTGCGCTGGGGGTTCACCCCCGCCGCCGGCTACGCCACCGCGGCGGCCAGGTATCCCGACGAGCCCGCGATCGTCGACGACAACGGCACCGTCACCTTCGCCGAGCTCGACCGGCGGACGAGCGCGATCGCCCACGGCCTCCACGAGGCGGGCGTCGGCGAGGGTGACCGGGTGGCGGTGCTCTGCCGCAACCACCGCGGGTTCGTCGAGGCGATCGTGGCAATCTCCAAGCTCGGCGCCGACGGGGTGCTGCTGAACACCGGCTTCGCCGGCCCCCAGCTCGCCGGGGTGATCCGCGGCGAGAGGGCGCGGGTCGTGATCCACGACCAGGAGTTCACCGAGCTGCTCCGCGAGGGCGCCCGGCGCCGCCGCCGGTTCATCGCCTGGCACGACACCGAGCCGCCCCGGAGCACGCCGACGCTCGACCGCCTCGCCGAGCGCCACCGGGGCGAGACCGTGGCGCCGCCCTCGCGGCCGGGCCGCTTCACCCTGCTCACCTCGGGCACGACCGGCGCTCCCAGGGGCGCGTCGCGGGGCGCCGCCGGGGGGATCGACCCCGCCATCGCCATCCTGTCGCGCATCCCCCTGCGCGCCCGGCAGACCACGGTGATCGCGGCGCCGCTCTTCCACACCTGGGGGTTCGCCAACCTGCTCCTGGGCACGCTGCTCGCCTCGACGGTGGTGCTGCAGCGCCGCTTCGATCCCGCCGCCACCCTGGCGGCGCTCGCGCAGCACCGCGCCCACGCGCTGGTCGCGGTGCCGGTGATGCTCCAGCGCATCCTCGACCTGCCCGACCACCTCCGCGCCAGCCGCCGGCCGGCGTCGCTGCGGGTGGTGGCGGTGAGCGGCTCGGCGCTGCCCGGCCCCCTGGCGCTGCGGTTCATGGACGAGTTCGGCGACGTCCTCCACAACCTCTACGGATCCACCGAGGTGGCCTGGGCGGCGATCGCCACCCCCACCGAGCTCCGCTCCCACCCCGGCACCGCCGGCCGGCCGCCCCGGGGGACGATCGTGAGGATCCTCGACGAGCACGGCCACGAGCTCCCCCCTGAGCACGTCGGCCGCATCTTCGTCGGCAACAGCATGGTCTTCGAGGGCTACACCAGCGGCGCCGACAAGGAGCGCCTCGGCTCCCTGGTCAGCACCGGCGACGTCGGCCGGTTCACCGAGGACGGCCTGCTCCTCGTCGAGGGACGCGACGACGACATGATCATCTCCGGCGGCGAGAACGTCTTCCCCGCGGAGGTGGAGGAGACGCTCCTCGCTCACCCGGCGGTCGCCGACTGCGCGGTCGTCGGCGTCCCCGACGACCAGTTCGGCCAGCGCCTCGCCGCCTACGTGGTCCGTCGCGACGGCACCCCGCTCGACGCCGCCACGGTGCGCTCCCACGTCCGCGACCACCTCGCCCGCCACAAGGTCCCCCGCGACGTCACCTTCGTCGACTCGCTGCCCCGCAACGCCACCGGGAAGGTGGTGAGGAGAGAGCTCGGCTAGTACGAGCGGTCGAACCAGTTCTGCATCTGCTGGGCGAGCATCATGTCGCCGCGCATCTTCAGGTCGCCACTCATGAAGGCGGCCACCGGCTCGATGGCTCCGGTCACCATGCGCATGAACGTGGGGAGCGCGATCTCGGCGGTCACCTGGGCGGTGCGGCCGGTGCCCGGAGACGCGGTGCAGGCGCCGTCGTGGATGCTCAGCTGCCAGGCCCGCACCGAGCCGTCGCGGAGGCGAACGTCGTACTGCATCACCGCGGTGCGCCCGGGCGCCCGGAAGGGGAGGAAGCGCCGGGCCATCTCCTCGAAGACCTGGGTGAGAGCGGTGTCCACCCCCAGCAGGGTGAGCTGGTCCTCGAGGGTGGCGTCGTCGACGCTGGCGATGTGGGCGGCGACCTCCGCCGGGCTGGGCTGATCGGGGTCCATCGCGGCTACCTCGTGGTGTGGTGGTGCTGGCAGGGGAGGACGCGACGGATCACCGGAGGAAGGTGGGCTGGATGCCGCCCCGGCGCCGCCGCGCCTCGAACCTGCGGGCCACCACCGCCTCGACCAGCCGGGGGAGGTGGCGGGCCACCGCGAGCGAGAGCGCGGTGGTGCGGCTGGTGGAGAGCTCGCGGGGGCGGTGGCTGCAGGCCCGCACCAGCGCCGCCGCCGCCTGCTCGACGGGGTCGGCGTTGACCAGGCCCTCGAGGGCGATGCCCTGCGCCGCCGGGCCCTCGTGGATGGCGGTGCGGACGTAGCCCGGGTACACCGTGGTGACGGTCACCCGGCCACGGTACTCCAGGCGCACCGAGTCCGAGTACGCGGCGAGGCCGCGCTTGCTCGCCGAGTAGGCGGCGGCGTACGGCATGGCGACGATCGCCAGCCCGGAGGCCACGTTGACGATGTGGCCGCGGCTGCGGAGCAGGTGCGGCAGCGCCGCGGCGGTGGTGATCCAGGCGCCGAGCAGGTTGATCTCCAGGGTGGCGCGGGCCTGGGCGTCAGGGGGGGCGCCGGCGTCCTGGGCGGTGCCGATCCCGGCGTTGTTGACCAGAACGTCGATGCCGCCGAGCCGGCGGGCGGCCTCGGCGACCGCCGCCTGCATCGCCTCCTGGTCGCGCACGTCCGCCGCGATCAGGTCGCCGCCGCCGTGCAGGTCGATGCCGCAGACCTGGGCCCCGCGGGCACCCAGCGCCGCCGCGGTTGCCGAGCCGATGCCGCCGCCGGCGCCGGTCATCACCACCCGCAGGCCGGCGATATCGCGGCGGCTCACGATGCCGCCCCCGTGCCCACCAGCCCGCGGCGCGACCGGGGCGCGGCGGGGCGCCCGGGCCGTCCCCCCGAGCGCGCCAGCGAGACCGCCCCGGCGACCAGCACCGCCAGCCAGCCCGCGGTCACCAGGCCGAGGCAGCTGTAGGCGACCACCGCGGGCCAGACCGCGCCGCCGTGGGCCTCGCGCAGGAACATCTGCGAGGCGGGGACGAACGCCTCGGTGCGCTCCGCCTGCAGCGGGATCGCCGCCTGCCCGTACGCGGGGTCGGAGGGCATCGCCACCGGCGCGGCGATCAGCAGCGCGCCCTTGCCGAGCAGCAGGATGGTCTTCCAGGTGCCGCCGGTGGGCGCCGGCGACTCGGTCCGCCAGCGACCCGGCGCGACCTCGACCAGCGGCGAGGTGTGCATGCCGCCTCCCTGCCAGGCGTTGACCCAGAAGAGATCGGCACCCCGTGCCGCCGCCGTCGGGGCGACGTCGACCTCGACGGCCACGTCCTGGTGGAGGGAGGCGCCGCCGAACCGGTCGAGCGCGGGCCGGGGCGCGCCCACCGGGGTGGTGTGCACCACCGCCGTGACCGGCGCGGACTCGCGGGGCAGGGGCACGGCGAGCAGCCCGATCGCGCAGACGCCGGCGAGCGCCGCGACCCGCGCGCCCACCAGCGGGCGGCGCCAGGCGGTGGCGCCGGCGAGGGCGGCGCCGAGCACCGCGCCCGCCACCGAGATCAGCGCCGCCGCCCAGATGCCGTGGAGCATCTGCGGCTGCCAGGGCTCGCGGCCCCAGAGGTGGCTGAAGCCCCACTCGGTGGCCAGCCCCACCGTGCCGGCGAGGGCCCCCGCGGTGAGCGCCGAGGTCAGCGCCGTACGGCCGGAGGTGAGCAGGTAGCCGCCCTCGACGCAGAGGGCGATGCCCAGGTAGAGGGGGAAGTGAGGCACCACGTGGCCGAGGCCGGGGCCGACCAGCAGCGCCACGACCCCGCGGAGGACGAGGAAGCTCACGGTGACGCGCACCGCCGCCCAGGGGCCGAGGGCGACCCGGGCGGCGACCATCGGCAGGGTGGCGCCGAGGCCGATGATCACCGGCTGGTAGAGCGCCTGCCACTGGGGCACGCCGTCGTCGAACTCCAGCTGCATGGCGCTGAAGGCGATCAGCAGCCCGGCCGCGGCGGCGAACCAGAGGTTCTCGCGCACCCGGGGACGGCCGGCGTGGCGCCCGGCCTCGCCGAGCAGCAGCCACACCGCCACCGGCGAGAGCACCGCGGAGCCGATCATCAGCAGGTGGGTGGGTCCCCACATGGTCACGTCGACCCCGTAGCTGGCATGCCACAGGTCGTCGAGGGGGAAGCCGGAGAGCCCGCCGGCGCCGATGGCGAGCAGCGCGGCGGCGCCGCGGGGGATGCGCAGACGCCGCAGCGACCAGGCGGTGGCGGCGCCGTCGAGGGTGGCCATCAGGACGCTCACCGCGCCGGCGGCGCCGAGACCGCCGAGGCCGGCGAGGATGAGCACGTGCGCGGGGGTGAGGAGCTGGTTGTCGCGGCCCAGGTCGATGTGCCAGGCGACGTCCCAGAAGAACCCGAGCCCCGCGGAGAGCAGCGCCCAGCCGTGGAGGAGCACGCCGGCGGCGCACCAGCCGGGCAGCCCGGTGACGCGCTGCAGCGAGGACGAGGCGCGCTCCAGCCAGGAGAGCGGGGCGCGGTGCCGGCCGGGCTCGCCGGTGGCGACCAGCCATCCGGACACGGCCAGCAGGAGCCCGACCACGCCCACCACCCACAGCCACTCGGCCGGGGTGGTGTGGCCGATCGGCTCGGCGGTCAGCGTCGGGATCATGGCGAGCTCCTCCAGGACCGGGGGCGTCGGCTTATCTCGTCATGTTATGATGTCACATGTAAATCAGTCAAGGTCACCTGTCAGGATGGAGGGCGATGAGCCGGACCGGCACCTTTCTCCACCGCGGGCACCGGCTCGCGTACACCGTCCACGGCGACCGCGGGCGCACCTGCCTGCTGATGCACGGCCTGCTGCTCTCGCAGCGGATGCACCTCCACCTCGCCACCGCGCTCGCCGAGCGGGGCCACCGTGTGGTCACCCTCGACCTCCTCGGCCACGGCCTGTCCGACCGTCCCACCGACATGGCGAGCTACTCGATGCCGCTGTTCGCCGGCCAGGCCGTGGCGCTGCTCGACCACCTCGGTGTCGAGCGTGCGGTGGTCGGCGGCACCTCGCTCGGCGCCAACGTCACCCTGGAGGTGGCCGCACAGTTCCCGTCGCGCGTGCAGGGCATGGTCGTCGAGATGCCGGTGCTCGACCACGCCCTCCCCGCCGGGGCGGCGGTGTTCACCCCGATCATGCTGGCGCTCACCCTGGGCCGCCCGGCGATGTCGATGGTCTCCCTGCTCACCCGGATGGTGCCGAGCGCGCTGGTGCCCTTCTGGGTCGACGTCGCCCTCGACATGGTCCGGCAGGACCCGGGCCCGAGCGGTGCGGTGATCCAGGGCATCCTCTTCGACCGGGTCGCCCCTCCCGGCTCGGTGCGCCGCACCCTCGAGGCGCCGGCGCTGATCATCGGCCACCACCGCGACCCCATCCACGTCTTCTCCGACGCCGACATGCTCGCCGCCGAGCTGCCCAACGCACGGCTGGTGGAGGCGAGCACCCTGCTGGAGATGCGGCTGGCTCCGGCCCGGCTCACCGCCGAGATCACCGCCTTCGTCGACGGCTGCTGAGCGCGATCCCCCCGGGTGAACCCGGTTCCCGGTCAGAGCAGCAGGTCGAAGACCCGGAGGGCGCGCTCCCAGTCCTCAGACGAGGGGTTGCGGATCGCCCCGTCGATGATGGTGAAGGCGTGTGCCAGGGCGACGGAGAGCCCGCCGGCGACACTGGGGATCCGCGCCTCGGTCTCGCCGGAGAGGCTGAGGTCGAGCGGCGGCAGCGTGGCCAGCTGCTCGAGGATCGGCTTGAGCTCGATCTCCGGATCGACCCGCCTCTCGAACTCGTGGATGCACTGCTGCAGGCCCTTGGTGATCGGCAGGTCGTGCGGCTGGACGATGTCCCGGCCGTTCGCCGTCGCCTTCGCCTCGCCGACCACGATGAGGTCGTACAGCTTGCGGCCGACGAACTCGTTGTAGCGCTTGAGGTCGTTCCGGTCGACGTCCAGGTCGGCGACGGTGCGGAAGAAGCGCTCGAACTTGGTGACGCCCATCACTGGCATGTGCTCGCCCTCGGTGCACGTGATCTGCCGGCAGGCTTCCCCGCTGCGGCCCTGGTCACTCGCGGTCCGCACGGCGGCGGCCGGGCGACCCGGGTGTGGCGCCTCGGCGAGGAGCCCCTCGCCGCGCCCGATCACCCAGGGGCGGGCTCCGGCGCCTCGACCCGCAGCGCGGCGGGGGCGCCGGCGGGGACCGCGGGCCGGCGGGGCGCGACCGCGGCGACCCGGCGGTAG
>DASXNK010000049.1 GCA_036495095.1 Candidatus Dormiibacterota bacterium
GTCGCCCCCGCCGGTCGGGGGCTGCGTGGAGACCATCTCGACGAGGCCGGCGGCCACCGCCGCGGATCAACCCTCGCCGGTCACCGCCGGGGGGCCGGCACCTCCGTGACCCGGCGGGCCCGCACCGTCTCGACCACCGCGGTGATGTCCCGGTCGCCGAGCCCGGCGGTGATGGCCTGGTCGAAGAGCGCCTCGACGGTGGCGGCGACGGCGAGATCGAGCCCCCCGCTCCGGGCGAGGTTGCGTGCCAGGCGCACGTCCTTGTGCCCCAGCCGCGCCGAGAACCACCCCTGGTGGTCGCCGTGGATCACGTCGTCGAGCCGGTTGTGGAGCGCCGGCGCGACCAGCGGGGTGCGTCCCAGCTCGGCGATGAGGCGGTCGTCGACCCCGTTCGCCTGGGCGGTGGCGACCGCCTCCGAGAGCACGGCGAGCTGGCCGAGGAGGAGCAGGTTGGCGACCACCTTGACGGTGGTGCCGGACCCCGGCTCCGGCCCGCACCGCAGCTGCCGTGCGGAGAGCTGCTGGAACAGGGGCGTCAGCCGGTCGACCAGCTCGTCCGGGCCGCCGGCGAGGATGGTCGCCTGGCCGGCGGCGACCGCCTGCGGCGCGCCGAGGATCGGGGCGTCGACGAAGCGGCCGTCGACGGCGCGGGCGAGCGCCCGCGAGGTCTCGGGCGAGACCGTGCTCATGTCGACGAGCACGCCGGAGGGCGGCAGGCACTCGGCGACGCCGTCGTCGCCGCGGACCACGCCGAGCACCGCCGCGTCGTCGGCGAGGGAGGTGATCGCCACATCGACCGAGCCCGCCGCCGCTCCCGGCGACGCCTCGAGGATGGCGCCGCGCGCGGTCAGCGGTTCGGCGCGCGCCGCGGTGCGGTTCCAGACGTGCAGCTCGTGACCGGCGTCGAGGAGCCGGCCGGCGATGGCGCTGCCCATGGCTCCGAGTCCGAGAACGGCGATGCGCATGCGGTGTCCTCCCGAGGTGGCGTGGCGGCAGGAGCAGGATGCCACGGGGGTTCCTCTCGACCGCTCTCACGTGCGGAGGGCGTCGATGGGCGTCAGCCGGGCCGCGCGCACCGCGGGGAACACGCCGAAGACCAGGCCGATGCCGGAGGCGATGAGCAGCGCCGCGATCGCGGCCGCCGGGGCGAACACGGTGAGCAGCGAGGTGTAGTGGTTGAGCAGGGCGGTGCTCACCAGCCCCAGCCCCACGCCCAGCACCCCGCCGGCGGCGCCCAGGCTCGCCGCCTCGATGAGGAACTGGCGGAGGATGTCGTTGCGGGTGGCGCCGACCGCCTTGCGCAGGCCGATCTCGGCGACGCGCTCGGTGACCGACACCAGCATGATGTTCATCACCCCGATGCCGCCGACCAGCAGCGAGATGCCGGCGACCCCGGCGAGCAGCAGGGTGAGCGCGGTGCTGGTGGTGTCGAGGGCCTCCAGGATCGACTGCTGGGTGGTGACCGTGAAGTCGGCCTGAGTCGGATCGGCGATGCGGTGGGTCGCCATCAGGAGGCTGCTCACCTCCTGGTAGGCGGTGTCGATGGTGTCCCGGCTGGTGGCGCTGAGCAGGATGCGCTGCACCGTGGTCAGCGAGCCGCCGGCGATCAGCTGGCCCTGCGCGGTGGTGAGCGGCACCACCGCGAGGTCGTCGGGGTTGAAGAGCCCCTGGGCGCCGCGGGGCACCAGCACCCCGATGACCCGGAAGGGCACCTGCTGGATGGTCACCAGGCTGCCGACCGCGTTGCCGCCGGGGAACAGGCTCTGGGCGGTGGTCGGCCCGAGCACGGCGACGTGGGCGTGGCCGCGCACGTCGGCGTCGGTGAAGAAGTCGCCGCTCTGCATCTCGCGCGCGTTCGCGAGCAGCCAGCCGGGGGTCGAGCCGGTCGCCCCCGCGGTCCAGTTCTGCGACCCCGCGGTCATCGTCGTCCCCGGACGCTGCACCACCGGGGCCACCGCCTCGACGTCCGGCACCACCGAGCGGTCGCCGAGCGCGCGGGCGTCGTCGAGGGTCAGGGTGGTGGCGTTGCCGAGCCCGGTGCGCACCCCGCCGTTGGTGACGCTGCCCGGGGTGACGGTGAT
>DASXNK010000050.1 GCA_036495095.1 Candidatus Dormiibacterota bacterium
AGACCCGGTATCCGGCCGCCACCAGGCCCTGCACCAGAAGACCGCGGTCGGTTTCGATGCCGACGATCACCCTCTCGGCGTCGTCGGTGTGTGCCGCGATCAGCTCGTGGATGCGCCGCAGACCCTCCAGCCCGTCAGGAATCCGGCCCTTACCCAGCACGGTTCCCGATCCGTCCATCAGACAGAGGTCGTGGTTGGCCTTGACCCGGTAGGACGGACCACCATGATGTGGGGCTCAGCCCCGCGCAGGAGGTCCAGATGGCTCGACGACCGCGTCGACAGTTCACCGACGAGTACAAGGCCGAGGTGGTCGCCCTCGTCCAGACGTCCGGGAAGACCATCCCTGAGGTCAGCCGTGATCTCGATCTGACGGAGACGGCGGTCCGCGACTGGGTCAAGCAGGCCGAGGTGGACGGTGGCATCCGCCACGGCCTCACCACCTCGGAGCGCGCCGAGCTGGTGCGGCTCCGGCATGAGAACCGAGTGCTGCAAGAGGAGCGCACGATCCTCAGAAGGCGGCGGCTTTCTTCGCCCGGGAGACCCGGTGAGCCGGTATCGGTTCATCGAGGTGGAGAAGGACAACCATGCCGTCAGGACGCTGTGCCGCGTCCTTCAGGTCTCCCGCACCGCCTACTACGACTGGTCCGACCACCCGCTGTCTGATCGCGCTCGCGCTGACGTCCACTGACCGCGCAGATCGCCACCATCCATACCCGGAGCCGTCAGACCTATGGCTCACCGCGGGTGAGGCCGAGCTGAGGTCGTGCGGCTCTCGGCACGGTCGCAAGCGCGTCGCGCGGCTGATGCGCCTCGCCGGCCTCGTCGGCCGCCACCCTCGACGGTATCGACGGACCACCGTCGGCGACCCCTTGACTCTGCTCCCGGACCTGGTGCGGCGCAACTTCGCCCCGACCCACCCTGACGAGCTGTGGGTCGCGGACATCACGTACATCCGCACCTGGCAGGGGTGGCTGTACCTGGCCGCGATCCTTGACTGCTACTCCCGCCGCGTCGTGGGATGGTCGATGGCCGACCACCTTCGCACCGACCTCCCGCTCAGCGCCCTGCACGCCGGCGTGGTCAGTACCAGTGGCGGCCGCCGACGGCAGAACGACAGATCCCCACATGGGTTGCATCCTTTGCACCGATGTCCGCTTGGCTGGGGCCGTTGTTG
This sequence comes from Candidatus Dormiibacterota bacterium, assembly GCA_036495095.1. Taxonomy (NCBI): domain Bacteria; kingdom Bacillati; phylum Candidatus Dormiibacterota; species Candidatus Dormiibacterota bacterium. Next base: position 1,175 of record DASXNK010000050.1, read on the forward strand.
TACCCCTCGTCTGAACTGTTCGGATGCGTGTGATATTCCGCGATCACGATCTCACCTGGACCAAGGTTCGGAGCCGGAGGAGTCATGGCATCGCGCTGACCGACCGGCCAATCGTGCCACCTCAGTGTTCCGTCGGCCCGCTGAATGATCCAGCACCCGTGCTCGTGCTTGAGAGACTGCGGGCCAGCGGCGACACCGGCACCGACGAGTGGACCCTGGGCGGCACGGCTGCCCGGCACGGATGCAGTGGCGGAGCTCGACTGTGCCCACAGGGCGTCGAGATGCCCGATCAGCGCGGCGTCCTGCTCGATCAAGGTCCGCGGGTTGCCCGGGGCGGCCGCAGCCGGGGCGTTCACGTGCGTGGCGGGCGTCTTCCCCTTCTGCGCAAGCCTTCGCTTCAATTCGGCCATGTCGATCATCGCGTTGTTCTCCTGTGCACACGTGCGTGCTGCCGTCAGCCGCCGACTGCCTCTCCCATCTCCGCCAGGGTCTCGCGGAGGAGCGTGTCGAGCTTGTCCGCCGGCAGCGCGGCGAGCTCGGGGTCGCTGGCGAGCAGGTCGTCGAGCCCGGCGCGACCGATCAGCTCGACCACCTCCTCTGACACGCCGCCCGGGGCCGGGGCGGCAATGGAGACCCCGTAGGCGGCGAAGGTGGCCACACGGTCGGGCTGCGCGACGACGTAGTCGATGAAGGCCTGCGCCGGAGTGGCCAGGCCCTGCTCTCCGGCGTGGTAGAGGAACCAGGTTGTGAACGTCTCCCATTGCCCCTCGGTTCCGTCCCATGCGGGGCCGTTCTCGGCGAGGTAGGCGTCCCACGCGGCGGGTTCGTACTCCGTCACGGTGGCGGTCTCGGCGGGGTCGGCGCCCAGCGCCGCGGCGTAGGAGTTGAACGCCCAGCCGGTATCGGCGGCGATCTCCTTCACCGTGTCGAGGGGATCGCCGCCCAGGGCCTCGACATGCTGGACGAAGGCCTCGGCGTACCCGCTGCCCACGGTTTCTGCTCCCCGGGTGATCAGGGCGCTTCGGAACTCATCCCAGGTGATCTCCGGGGTGCACTCCTCTCCTATCAGCTCGAACCAGCGCTGTGCTGCGCCGAGGTCGGAGAACTGCACCGCGGAGACGGCGCTGATGGCGTTGGACATCCGATGACCCACCCTACTCGGCTGCTCGCGTCGCCTCCATGCTAGGCACCGCCACAGGGCACGCCATGACCGAACAGGCAGCTGTTTGGGCAGCAACGGGTCCACAGCCGCGGGACGACATCCAGCTCGGGTTCTTCGGCGAGCCTTTGAACCTCGACTATGTGCCTCCGACCTCGACCAGCGCCGCGCGGAGCGCCGTCAGCGGAGCCGGGCCACGGCCAGGCCCGCCGCGAGCGCCACCATCGACCAGGAGAGCGCCCGCAGCGCCTGCTCCAGAGGGCAGAGCAGGTCCCGGGCGTCCCAGTGGACCACGCTCCCGTCGTCGAGGACCAGCTGGGCCGACGCCTCGCGGACGTGGCGACGGAGCAGCCGCGCCGGGGTGCTGAGCCGGCGCTGTGCCAGGCTGAGCCCGAAGGCCGCCGCCGCCGCCAGCGCCGCCGCCGGGTTCAACCCGCCGGTCTGGGCGAGGTAGCCGGTGAGCACCGGGAACGCTCCCCAGCCCGCGGCGAAGCCCGCGGCGGTGTGAAGGCGGCCGCCGGCCAGCTCGAGGTCGTAGCCGAGCACGAGCAGCACCCCGACGATGATGAAGGGGATGAGCGCCGGCCCCACCCGGCCGACCCCGGCCGCCCCGACGCCCACTGCTCCGCCGAGGGCGGCCACCGAGACCGCGACCAGGGTGCCGGAGGGGACGGTGGTGCGCAGCGGCCGGCCCTGGAGCTCGTCGAGCAGATGGGCGGCGATCCCGACGGCGAGGAGAAACGCGAGCAGCGTGGCCAGCAGCCGGACGCCGTCGACACGCGGCGCCAGCGAGGCCCCGATCACCACGTAGGAGAGATGCCAGGCAGTGTAGGGCGGGTGGAGCAGGGTCCACCACTGCCCGAGGCCGCCGCGCCGTGCCGCATAGAAGGCGGGCCGCCCGTCCCGGCCGGTCAACCGGCCCTCCTCCCCCACATCACCAGGCCGCCGCCCAGGCTCATGGTCCGCACCCCGACGGCCTCGATCCCGGCAGCCTCCCAGGCACGCCGGTGCCACTCCAGAGAGTGCCGGCGGTAGTGCCCGGAGATGCTCGGCCCGAGGAAGCGCCCCACCTCGAACCACCCGCGCCCGAAGAGGCCGCCGGAGGCGGGCAGGAGCAGGCGTGTGTACAGCCACCAGCAGCCTCGCCAGAGCGGGTTGGCGGGCACCATGAACTCGAGGCTGGCGACGGTCCCGCCGGGGCGGACGACGCGGGCGAGCTCGCTCAGGGTGGCTGCGGGGTCGGCGACGTACCGGAGCAGGTAGGTGAAGGTCAGGGCGTCGAAGCTGGCGTCGGGGAAGGGCAGTTGCTCGGCGCGGCCCACGAGCAGCCGGACGCGCTCCTGCCGGCCGTGACCGCGGACCCGCTCGACCCCCTGCCGCAGCATCGCCTCGGTGAGGTCGAGGCCGACCACGCCCGCGGCGGTGCGCTCGCTGAGGAGCAGGGCGACGCCGGCCGTGCCGGTCGCCACGTCGAGGACGGTGGTCGGGGCGGCGGCGGCGATGCGATCGACCATCGCCCCCCGCCAGCGGCGGTTCTGGCCGAAGGAGAGCAGGTCGACGAGCAGGTCGTAGCGCCGGGGGAGCGGCGCGAACAGGCGGCGGGCGAAGCCGGCGGGGTCGGTGCTCTGCATGGGCCGACAGTAGACGGAACCGAGCGGCTCGGTTGGGCCCCGTGACGCTGCCTTCTGGGTACCCTGACGCCGCCATGAGATTCGGTGACCGCCCCCTGTGGATCACGTGACCCTCCACCTGCTCCGCCGGGTCGCGGCCGGTGGCGTCCACCCCGAGCACCGTCTCCCCGAGAGGTAGGGCGCAGCTGCGGTGGATCGGACGCTTCGCGAGCTCATCGAGCGCCGCCTCTACGAGTCACCCCCCTCCGGCACCCGAGCCGCCGATCTGGTTCTCGCCGCGTATGACGGGCCGGAGGCACTCCACTCCGCCCTCGCCTCCCCCGACACCGCAACCCGCGGCCCGTCACCCACACCCGCCGAGCCGTCCGCCGTGGAGCCCCCGGGCGCCTACCTGAGGAGCGTCACCGTGGAGGGCTTCCGCGGCGTGGGACCCCCGGCCACCCTCCGGATCGACCCCGGGCCCGGCCTCACCCTCGTCGTGGGACGCAACGGCAGCGGCAAGTCGTCCTTCTCGGAGGCGCTCGAGATCCTCCTCACCGGGCACAACCAGCGATGGGAGGGCCGGTCCAAGGTGTGGAGCGGGGCGTGGCGGAACCTCCACCACGAGCACACCCAGGTGACGGCGGAATTCCTCCTCGAGGGCGCATCCGCCGTCCACACGCTGGCCCGGTCGTGGCCCGACGGCGCCGAGCTCGAGGCATCGACGCTCACCGTCAACGGCACGCCCGACCGGCAGCTCGACAGCATCGGCTGGCGGGCGGCCCTGGCGACCCACCGGCCCTTCCTCACCCACAACGAGGTGGGCACGCGACTGGACGCGCGGCCGAGCGACCTGCACGACGCCCTCGCGGGTGTGCTGGGTCTCGAGGACGTCACCACCACGGCCCGGCTGCTGGCGGAGGAACGCCTGACCCGCGAGAAGGCCCAGAGGGCGGTCGTCGATGCGCTGGGACCGCTGAGGGCGCGTCTCGAGGCGGCCGGCGACGAGCGGGCGCGGGCATGCCTCGCGGCGCTGGCCGGCCGCAGCTGGAACCTGGACGCGCTGGCCTCCGCGATCGAGGACCAGGCGGGAGGCGGAGCCGCGAGGACGGAGCTGACGCTGCTCGAGGAGCTCTCCCGCTCCAGCGTCCCCGCGGAGGACGAGGTCGCGGTGGCCGCCGTCCAGCTCGACGGCGCCTCCAGGCTCGTCGCCGCCGTCGGCGGCACGGACGCCGACAGAGCGCGGAGAACCGCCCGCCTGCTGCAGGAGTCCCTCGAGCTGCACACCCTCCACGGTGACGCCGACTGCCCGGTCTGCGGCGCCCAGGCCGCCCTCAATCCGCTGTGGCGGATCACCGTGGAGTCGGAGGTCGCGCGGCTGCGCCGCGAGGCCACCGAGGCGGACGCCGCCCACGCTGCGCTCGCCCGCGCCGATGCCGTCGCACGGCGCCTGCTGAGCCACCCGCCCGCCTCCCTCCAGCGCGCGGCGGAGGTCGGCCTCGACGCCGCCGAGCTCATCGCCGCCTGGCAGGCGTGGGCCGACGGCCCGCAGGCTCCGGCGGCACTCGGCGAGCACCTGCTCATCGCGCACCCCTCCCTGGCCAGGGCGGCCCACGACCTCAGCGAGGCTGCTGCGAGGGAGATCCTCCGCCGCCAGGACCTGTGGCGGCCGGTGGCGCGCGACCTGACCGTCTGGCTCGAGGGCGCCCGGCGGGCCGAGGCCGCCGCTCCCCTGATCGCCGAGCTGAAGGCTGCCGAGAGGTGGCTGAAGGACGCGGCCGGCAGCCTCCGTGAGGAGCGGTTCCGGCCCATCGCCGACCTGGCGCAGCGCAACTGGTCCCTGCTCCGTCAGCAGAGCAGCGTCGACCTCGGGGGCATCCGCCTCGAGGGTGCGAGCACCCAGCGCCGGGTGAGCCTCGATGTCACCGTCGACGGCGCTCCCGGCCCCGCGCTCGGGGTCATGAGCCAGGGCGAGCTCAACTGCCTGTCGCTCTCGCTGTTCCTCCCCCGGGCGCTGCTGCCCGAGAGCCCGTTCCGGTTCGTCGCCGTCGACGACCCGGTCCAGGCGATGGATCCGGCCAAGATCGACGGCCTCGCGCGCTGCCTCGCGGCGTCTGCGGAGCGCAGGCAGGTGATCGTGTTCACCCACGACGAGCGGCTGCCGGAGGCCGTCCGGTACCTCGGGATCCCGGTGACCGTGCTGCAGGTGACCCGGCGGGAGCGGTCCCAGGTGGAGATCCGGCCGGTGGACGACCCGGTCGCGCGCTACATCCAGGACGCCCTCGCGGTTGCGAGGACCGAGGAACGGAACGTCCATGCGGCCAGGGTGGTTCCCGGCTTCTGCCGCTCGGCGCTCGAGGCGGCCTGCATGCGCCTCGTCCGCGAGCGCCGGCTGCGCAACGGCAGGTCGCACGAGGACATCGAGCGGGAGTTCGCCGGGGTCACCACGGTGAACATGTGGATGGCGCTGGCCCTCGTCGACGACGTGAAGGCGGGGAACCGGGTCATCGACCGCATCCGCAACCGGGTGGGTGCCATCGAGGCGGAGGCCTTCGAACGCGCCCGCCACGGCGCCCACGAGCCGGACACCGGCGATCTCGTCCAGCTCACCCGTGCCACCGAGCGGCTCACGAGATACCTGGCGACGCTGCCGTGAAGGACGACCCCTTCGGTCTGGTCGCGTCGGCGAAGGACCTGCTGACCATGGCCGACGAGCACACCGCAGGTCTCTGGCCACGCGCGTCCGCGCTGCTCGGCCGGCAGGCTCTCGAGATGAGCCTCGAGCGCCTCTGGACGCGATGCGCCGACGGTGTCCAGTGGACGCCGATGCGCTGCCAGCTGCTGTCGCTACCGACGTTCCTCGGCGACGCCGAGGTGGCCGGCCGAGCCTCGCACGCGTGGTGGGCGCTGAGCCGCGCCTGTCACCACCAGCCGTACGACCTGGGGCCGACCCACGACGAGCTCGACGGTTGGCTGACCGACGTCTGGGACCTGGCCAATGCGGTCGAGCGACGGTGCGGCGCAGTCGGATCCGCCCGAGGCGACACGTAGCTGTCGCCACCCGCGCCGAGACTTCGGGCAGTCACGAAGAATCGACGACCGCAGGATTGCGGTGGGGGGAGACATGGAGACCACCGACGCCTCGACGATCGTCCAGCGGCTGCTGGATCCCGCCGGCCCGGGCGCGATCCGCGTCGGCCCCGCGCAGGCGGCCGGCACGCTCACCCTGGTGCCTCTCTTCCATGAGGCGCGCGCTCTCCCCTACCTCCTGTTCGCCCACGCCGCCGGCATGGACCTGGTCCAGGTCGCGGAGGTCGACGAGGCGGGATCGGTTCCCGAGCTGCTGGTGACCAACTCCGCCACCAGGCCGGTGCTCCTCATCGAGGGCGAGGTGCTGGTCGGCCTGAAGCAGAACCGCACCCTGACCACGACCATCCTCGTCCCCGCCGGGACGACCACGCTCGTCCCCGTCGCCTGCGTCGAGCAGGGCCGCTGGAACCGCCGGTCGGCGTTCGTTCGCAGCGACGACTACCTGCTCTCCCCGCGGGTGCGCCAGCTCACGAGCGAGTCGGTGGTCCGCGGGGTGCGGGCTTCCGGCTCGTACCGCGCCGACCAGGGCGCGGTGTGGAGAGGCGTCGAGGAGGAGCTCGACGGGCACGCGATCGACTCGCCGACCCACGCGTACTCCGACGTCAACCTCCGGCGGGACGCGGAGATCCGGGCCCTGCTCGCCGGCATCCGGCCGATGCCGGGTCAGACCGGGGTGGTCGCGGTTGTCGACGGCCGGCCCCGCTGCGCGGACCTGGTGGACAGGTCGACGACCTTCCGGCGGCTCTGGCGGCGGATCGTCGGCAGCTATGCCGCCGATGCCCTCCGCCCCGACGCGCTCGACACCAGCCCGGTGACCACCGGCGACGTCGCCGCCTGGCTCCACGCGCTGACCGTGGCGGAGGCCACCGTGCATCCCGCCGTGGGGCTGGGCTCGACGGTCGCCCTCACCCTCGCCGACTGCACCGCGACCGCCCTGGTGGCCGGCGGCCGGGTCGTCCACCTCACCGCCTTCGCCGCCCCTGCCCGCGGTGGCCAGGCCGAGCTGCCCCGGTGAGCGGGAATGCTGCTCAGACGCCGGTCCGTACCGGGGTGAGCGCCGCTCGCACCTCGGCGACGACCCCCGCCACATCGGTGATCGTCCGGGTCTCCCCCGCCGCGGCGAAGACGAACTCGATCCGGGAGACCTCCCGTCCGGTCGCCCGCCCGGTCAGCAGCGCGTAGACACCGCCCTGCAACCGGTAGCGGTCGAACCGCGCGTCGACACCGCCGGCGGCAACGGCGTCGGTCTTGTAGTCGAGGATGGCGAGCCGCCCGTCCGGGTCCTGGTAGAGCAGGTCGATGAACCCCTCGACGACGACCCCGTCGACCAGCGCGCCGACGGGCATCTCCCGCCAGTGACGCGAGCCCGCGGCCCGGCGCACCGCCGAGCTCTCACACGCCGCCCGGACGAGCCGCTCCACCTCGGCAATCCGTCCCGGGATGCCCTCCGCGGCCGCCTGCGCGGCGGCGTGCCCGGCCAGCCCCTCCAGCGAGCTCAGGTCGACGACCTGGAGCACCGCGTGGACCGCCCGGCCGAGCGAGGTTCCACCCCGGCCGCGCCGCTGGGCGGCGACGTCGCCGGGGGCACCGACGCGGTCCGCCTCCGGCTCGTGCGCCACCGCCGTCGCCGTGGTCGCGCGCAACGCGCTGAAGCCGGCGATCAGCTCCGCACGCCGGGCCATCCATGCGTCCTCGTCGCGGCGATGGGTGTCCGGGTCCGGCTCCACCGCGACCGGCGGTGTCAGCGGTACAGCGGCGGCGGCCGGGTGCTCGGTGTCGAGGACGGCGATGCCCTCCACGGCGCGAAGGCGCTGGTGGAGCGCGTGGACGTCGGTGTGGTCCCCTCCCCTCGCCGTTCGATAGCGGCTGATGACGAGGTGGTCGCGGGCGCGGGTGAGCGCCACGTAGAGGAGGCGCATCCGCTCGGCGTCCTGCATCGCCACCTCGCGCACCGCCAGCGCCTCCCACCCCGGGGTCGCGAAGTCCTTCGACAGCTGGATCTCGACCCGCCCGTCGGCCCGGTCGGTGGTGACCTGGCCTCGGTTGCCAGGCGGCTTGCGACCCAGACCGGTGACCACGACGACGGGGAACTCCAGGCCCTTGGCGGCATGGATGGTCATGACCCGGACGCAGTCCTCGTCGTCGCCGCCGGCGGTGACGCTGTCGTAGTGCGGGTCGCGCGCAAGTCGCTCGAGATGCTCGACGGCGTCGTGGAGTGTCGTCCGTCCGGTGCGGCCGAGCGCAGCCACCTGGTCGAGGAGGTAGCGCAGCCGGCGGAGCGTCTCCCGCGGGCGCCAGTCGTCCGCGGCCGCGGCGCGCAGCAGGCGGCCTGAGATCAGCGTCTCGACCAGCGCCGGTACCGACAGGGTGTGCCGGATGGCGTGCAGCTCGCGCAGGTCCGACATCGCCGCGGTGATCCGGGACACCTCGGCGGCGCCGGGCCGCTCGTACGACCAGCGTCCGCCGGCCTCGCGCCAGCGCAGCAGGTCGACGTCGCTGCAGCCGTAGGCGGGGCTGCGCAGCGCCGCGACCAGGGCGACCTGGTCGGTGGGGTCGTCGACGGCGCGCAGGCAGTTGAGCAGGTCGCGCACCTCCTGGGTGGCGACCATCAGCGATCCGCTCTCCAGCCGGAAGCGGATGCGCGCCCGCTCCAGGGCGCGCTCGAGGTTGCGCAGGTTGGTGCGGCTCGGCATCAGGATGCAGATGTCGGAGGCGCGGCAGGGGCGGGGATCCGGCTCGCTGCCCCCCTCCCCCACCGTCCACCCGTCGGCGAGGATGCGAGCGATCACCGCGGCGGTCGACCGCGCCTCCTCCCGCCACATCTCCGGCGCCCGGACGTCGATCGCGTCCCCGAAGACATGCACCCCGCCGTCGACCTCCGGCGCGTGGGCGATGAGGTCGACATAGGTGGCCTGGACACCGGTCTGGCCGGACGGCCCCATCAGCCCGTCCTCGCCCCGGAACGCGGCGTTGACCGCCTCGACGATGCGCCGGCCGGAGCGGAAGTTCACCTGGAGCGAGGCGCGCGCGTCTGCCGCGGAGGCGGTCAGGGCCTCCTCGACCGCTGCATAGAGGGCGATGTCGGCCCGGCGGAAACGGTAGATCGACTGCTTGGGGTCGCCGACGACGCACAGCGTGCCCGGCCGCAGCGCCAGGTCCGCCCAGAATCCGGCCTGGGCGTCGGGCAGGCCGGCCAGCAGGAAGGCCAGCTCCGCCTGGAGCGGGTCCGTGTCCTGGAACTCGTCGACGACGATGCAGTCCCAGCGCTGGCGCAGCGTGGTTCGGACCGCCGGATGGTCGCGCACCAGGTTGCGAGCTCGGACCAGCAGGTCCTGGTAGGAGACCAGCCCGCGGGCGCGCCGCTCCTCCGCGTACGCGAGGGCGACCTCGCGGAGCCCGGTTGCGATCCCGCAGACCACCGCGGTCCGCGACTCCCCGACAAGGGTGGCGACCTCCTCGCGCACCTCCTTCAGCGCGTCCTTGACGTTCTTGCAGATCCCCTTCGGCCAGTTGTGCGCGTTGCCGACGTTGAGGCTCGGGGACAGGTGCACGAGGCTCAGCGCGGCGAGGGCATCGTCCACGGTGGTGGCGCACTCGAGGCGGGACGCCAGCGGCCGCAGCGCGAGCAGCCGGGCGGACAGGGCGTCGGGCGTGTGGCAGTGAGCCGTCTCCCGGATGGCCGAGGCCAGGTCGTCACCGATGCGCCGCGCCGCCGGGATGAGGTCGCCGGGCAGCCGGGCCTGCCAGGGTGGGGCCGCCTCCAGCAGGTCCCAGTTCCCGTTGAAGGCGTCGAGCAGGGAGAGCAGGCTCGCGGGCGTGATCCCCAGGAGCAGGCCGCGGCGCACCGCCTCGCTCCCCGGGTCGCCGGGCACCAGGCCGGCGAACCACTGCCGGAACCGCTCGCGGAGGTCGATGGTCGCCGACAGCGCGGCGAGGGTCTCGAAGTCGGGGGGAAGGCCGGCCTCGAGCGGGTGCATGCGGAGCAGCGCCGAGCAGAAGGCGTGGATGGTCTCGATGCGGGCGCGCTCCACCTCGCTCGCAGCCACCGCGCAATGGTCCCGCTCGGGCTGCGGCCGGCCCTCGTCGGCGGTGGCCCGTTCGAGCCCCTCGCGGACGCGGACCCGGAGGTCT
>DASXNK010000051.1 GCA_036495095.1 Candidatus Dormiibacterota bacterium
TTCGCTTGGTCTCGGTGAAGATCAGCGCCATGGTGAGGTCGGGCTGGTCGAGGATGCGGCAGAGCGCGTCGACCTTGTCGGCCCAGCTGGTCTGCAGGTAGAGCTGCCGGATGTCGGAGGCGATCTCCGGGGTGTCGCTGACCGTGATCCGCTCCGGGTCGCGCATGTACTTGCTGCTGAGCCGCGCCACCCAGTCGGGCACGGTGGCGCTGAAGAGCAGCGTCTGGCGGTCGGTGGGGCACTGGCGGAGGATGCGCTCGACGTCGGGGGCGAAGCCCATGTCGAGCATCCGGTCGGCCTCGTCGAGCACCGCGATGCGCACCCCGGCGAGCGAGATGGTGCCGCGGTTGCAGTGGTCGAGGAGACGGCCGGGGGTGGCGACCACGACCTGCGGGTGGGTGTGCAGCAGGTCGAGCTGGCGCTTGATCGCCTCGCCGCCGAAGATCGCGATCGAGCGGATGCCCCGGGGACCGCCGAGACGGGTGAGCTCGTCGTGCACCTGGACGCAGAGCTCACGGGTGGGGCACAGCACCAGTGCCTGGACCGCCGGGCCGTTGGGATCGCTGCGCTCGACGATGGGGACGCCGAAGGCGACGGTCTTGCCGCTGCCGGTGTGGGCCTGGCCGATGACGTCACGACCATCGCGCCCCGGCGGGATCGCCCGGGCCTGGATCGGCGTCGCCTCCGTGAAGCCCATGGCGCGCACGGCCTCCATCACCGGGTCGCTGAGGCCAAGGGCATCAAAGCGGACGCGAGGTTCGGGATCAGAGGTCGCGACCCTGTCCTCATCGAGGGGACGGGGTCTCGCGACGGGCGGCCGGTTGGGCCGCAGGCGGGAGCGTTGGCGCAAGACCACACGAGAGTACCACAGCTGCCCGAACACGTGATCGGGGCCGCTCCCGGGTCGCGTATAAAGCGGGGATGGCCCCTGTCGTCCTCTGCACCCTGCCCCTGCCCGCGCCCGCTCCCGAGCTGCTCGGCGCCGCCGCCGAGGTGCGGGTGCTGGGCCGGAGCCCGGGCGCGGAGGAGCTCGCCGCCGAGCTCTCCGGCGGCGTCGACGTGCTCTGCGCCCAGCTCCGCGACCCGGTCACGCCCGCCGTCCTCGACGCCGGCCTGCCCCGGCTGCGCGCGGTCAGCCTGTTCAGCGTGGGCTTCGACAACGTCGACATCCCCGCCGCCAGCGAGCGCCGGGTGGTGGTCGGGCACACCCCCGGGGTGCTCAGCGACGCCACCGCCGACTGCGCCCTCGGCCTGATCCTCGCCGCCGCCCGGCGGCTGTGCGAGGGCGACGCCGTGACCCGGGCCGGCGGCTTCCACGGCGTCGAGCCGGAGTTCATGCTCGGCCTCGACCTCCACGACGCCCTGCTCGGGATCGTGGGCTTCGGCCGCATCGGCCAGGCGCTGGCGCGGCGGGCGCTCGCCTGCGGGATGCGCATCGCCCACACCGAGCACCGCGGCGCTCCCCCGCCCGAGGACCTCGCCGGACGGGTGACCGCGATGCCCCTCGACCGCCTGCTCGGCGAGGCCGACGTGGTCTCGCTCCACGTGCCCCTCTCCGCCGCGACCCACCATCTCATCGACGAGGCGGCGCTGCGGCGGATGAAGCCCACCGCGGTGCTGGTGAACACCGCCCGCGGCGCGGTGATCGACGAGGCGGCGCTGGTCCGGGCGCTGCGCGAGGGCTGGATCGCCGCCGCCGGGCTCGACGTCTACGAGCACGAGCCCCGGCTCGCGCCCGGGCTGACCGAGTGCCGCAACGCGGTGCTCGCCCCCCACCTCGGCAGCGCCACGGTCCGCACCCGCTCGACGATGGCCGGGATGTGCGCCGCCAATGCGGTCGCGGCCCTGGAGGGCCGGCTCCCACCCCACTGCGTGAACCCGGAGGCGTGGGCCGGAGCGGCGCCGCCGCCCCTGTGACCCCGCCCCACATCGCCGCCGCCGGCGCTCCGCGGCCGGCGCAGCGCCCCCTGCTGGTCGCCCTCGACCTCGACGGCACCTGCCTCGACCAGCAGCAGCGGCTCGCCCGGCGCACCCGCGACGCCGTCCGCGCCGCCGTCGCCGGGGGCACCGTCGTCGTCGTCGCCACCGGGAGGATGTATCGCTCGGCGCTGCCCTGGGCGCGCGAGCTCGGGGTCACCGCCCCGCTGCTCTGCTACCAGGGAGCGCTGGTGCGCGACCTGCCCGGCGGCGACGGCGCCGAGGCCGGCCCGGTGCTCTTCGAGGACCCGGTGTCGCCCGCCGCCGCGGAGCGCGCCCTCGACATCGCCCGCGCCGGCGGCTGGCACTACCAGGCGTACCAGGACGACCTGCTGCTCTGCGAGGAGGACCGCCCCGAGGCCCACCTCTACTCGCGCATCGCCCAGGTGCAGATCCACCTCGTCGACGACCTGGTGCCGGTGCTCCGCCGCGGCAGCACCAAGGTGGTCTGCGTCGTCGAGGACCCCGAGGGCGCCGCCCGCTGCGAGGCGGCGATGCGGGCGGGCCTGGACGGCGAGGCGCTGGTCACCCGCTCGCTCCCCCAGTTCGTGGAGATCACCAACCCCGTGGCCTCGAAGGGGCGCGCCCTGACCCGGCTCTGCGACCGCCTCGGCATCGGCCTCGACCGCGTGGTGGCGGTCGGCGACGCCCCCAACGACTCCGACATGCTCAGCGTCGCCGGCTTCGCGGTCGCCGTCGAGGGCGCCCCCGAGCGCCTCCTCGTCCACGCCGACGCCCTCTGCGCCCCCGCCGGGGATGCCGGCGTCGCGGAGGTGCTGGTCGCCCTGGGTCTCGCGCCCTGAGCCGCTCAATGGGCGCCGGTGGCCGGGCGACGGGGCTCAGGGGGGACGGCGGCGATCGCTTCGCGATCGACTCGCCTCGGATTTCGCCGCGGGGGTATACGGCTCAATACGCCCCCCTGAGCCCCGTCGCTCTCAGCTCAGCGAGCCCCCTCCCCGCAGCGGGCCGAGTTGCTCGCACCAGCGGGTGGATGTGGGACACCATGACGGAGCGAGTTCCGCAGCACGCCGCAGGGCGAAGCCCGGAGGCGCGCGAGGACTGTTTGAAGCATCCGGCGTGGTGTCCCGTGTCCACCCGCGTCCGGCTGAAGACCTACCCCGTGCCCGCGAGGACGAGGGCCGCGAGCGCCTCCTCGGCCTCGTCGCTGCGCTCGCCGGGGACGAGGATGTAGTCGCGGCGGTAGGTTGCCAGCGAGAGCACCGGGATGTCGCGGGCGGCGAGGGCCTCGCAGACCTGGGCGAGGTAGCCGGTGACGCCGAAGTCGAAGGGGGCGTAGAGGCCGAAGACGGTCCAGGGGCCGTGGTGCTCGGTCACCGGCACCGCCGCCTCGAGGACGGGCAGCTCGGGCTCGGGGAGGAAGACGGTGGCTCCGTCGGGCTCGACGGTCACGCAGAGCGGGGGCGGCTGCAGCCGCACCACCGGCTCGAGCGGGGTGCCCGGCTGGAGCCGGCAGATCACGTACGGGATCGGCTCGCGGCGCACCCGGGTGGCGGCGAAGAGCTGCTGCAGCGCCTCGAACATCGGCATCGCAGCGCTACCGCTTGGACTCGTAGAACCCCTTGCCGGTCTTGCGTCCGAGCTCGCCGCGCGCGACCCGGTCGCTGAGGATGGGCGTCGGCGCCCAGCGCTCCTCCCCGGTCTGCAGGTGACCCTGGGTGAGGATCTCCCTGGTGACGTCGAGGCCCACCAGGTCGGCGAGCTCGAACGGGCCCATCGGCCAGTTGAGCCCGTTCTTCACCGCCAGGTCGCAGTCCTCCATGGTGCAGTAGCCGGCCTCCACGAGCTTGAAGGCCTCCTGCATCGCGATGAAGAGGATGCGGTTGGCGATGAAGCCGTAGGTCTCCTTGCGCACCAGCACCGGGGTCTTGCCCACCCGGCGCACGAACTCCATCGAGGTCTCGACGGCCTCGTCGCCGGTGTGCGGGCCGCGCACCACCTCGACCAGCTGCATCACCAGCGCGGGGTTGAAGAAGTGGATGTTCAGCAGCCGCGTCGGGTCGCTCACCTGGTCGGCGAAGAACGAGGACGGCATCGTCGAGGAGTTGCTGGCGAGGATGGCGTGGGGGGGCGCCGCCTGGTTGATCTGCGGGTAGATCGCGCGCTTGGCGTCGCGGTCCTCGGCGATGGTCTCGATGACCAGGTCGGCGCCCGCGGCGGCCTCGGCGAGGTCGGTCGAGGTGGTGACCCGGTCGAGCGCATGCTGGCACTCGTCGGCGTCCAGCTTCCCCCGGTCCACGCGCTTGCGCAGCAGCGCTGCGGTGCCGTTCACCGCCGACTGGAGACGCTCCGCGGACCGGCTGTACAGCTGGACCGGGTAGCCGCCGAGGGCGGCCTGGTGGGCGATCTGGCTGCCCATGGTGCCCGCGCCGATGACGCACACCGTCCTGATCTCGTCGATCGTCATGGCGGCGCAGTATAGCCCCCGGTCCTAACCGGGTTCGGTCATCCGCACGGGGTCGAGCAGCTCGGTCAGCTCGTCCTCACCGAGGTCGGTGCGCTCGCGGGCCACCTCGCGGACGGTGCGCCCGCTCGCGAAGGCCTCCTTGGCGATCGCGGCGGCGGCGTCGTAGCCGATCCGCGGCGCCAGCGCGGTGCAGGTCATCAGCCCCCGCTCGACCAGCCGGGGGCCGTTGTCGGTGGCCCGGAGGCCGTCGACAGCCTGCTCGGCGAGGTTGACCGCGCTGGTCGAGAGGATGCCGATCGACTGGAGCAGGTTGTAGGCGGCCACCGGCATCATCACGTTGAGCTCGAGCAGCGACCCGGCGGCGCCGGAGAAGGCGACCGCGGCGTCGTTGCCGATCACCTGGGCGGCGACCATCGTCACCGACTCGCAGATCACCGGGTTCACCTTGCCCGGCATGATCGACGAGCCCGGCTGCACCACCGGCAGGGCGATCTCGGCGATCCCCGCGCGCGGCCCGCAGCCGAGCAGCCGGAGGTCGCCCGCGATGGTGTGCAGCGAGACCGCGATCGTCCGCATCGCGGCGCTGGCGGCGACCACGCCGTCGAGCCGCGACTGCGCCTGGAAGTGGTTGTCGGTCTCGCGGAACCCCAGCCCGGTGGCCTCGCCGAGGCGCTCGATCACGCGGCGGGCGAACTGGGGATGGGTGTTGACCCCGGTGCCGACCGCGGTGCCTCCCAGGGCCAGCTCGGTGAGCTCCTCGAGGGCGCCGGCGGCGCGGCGGCGTCCCCGCTCGACCTGCCCCGCCCAGCCCAGGAACTCCTGCCCGAGGCGGATCGGGGTGGCGTCCTGGAGGTGGGTGCGCCCGGTCTTGATCACCTCCCACAGCTCCTCGCTCTGGCGCCGCAGCGAGCTCTCCAGCCGCTGCAGCGCGGGGAGCAGGCGGTCGTGGATCTCGACCGCGGCGGCGACGTGGATGGCGCTGGGGATCGCGTCGTTGCTCGACTGCCCGAGGTTGACGTGGTCATTCGGGTGCACAGGGGTGCGGGTGCCCTTCTCGCCCCCGAGCAGCTCGATGGCGCGGTTGCTGATCACCTCGTTGGCGTTCATGTTGGTCGAGGTGCCGCTGCCGGTCTGGAAGACGTCGACCACGAAGCCGTCGTCGAGGTTGCCGTCGACG
>DASXNK010000052.1 GCA_036495095.1 Candidatus Dormiibacterota bacterium
GGAGATGGGGGTGAACCGCATCTTCGGCCCGGGCACCTCGCTCGACGACGTCGTCGGCTTCGTGAACGAGGCCTTCGGGGAACGCGCCGCCGCCGGCGCCTAGCTACCCCTCGGGCGGCGCAGCGGTCAGGAGCGCGGCCACGGCCTCCGCGCGTGCCCGTGCCGGCACCGCCGCCAGCCACTCCTCGTCGCAGCCCTCGAGCGCGCTGCGGGCGCCGGCGAGCACCCCGGTCAGGGCCACCGCGGCGGTGATGTCGCCCCCGTAGCCGGCCGCCTCCTCGATCGCCTCGGGGAGGGTGAGGGTGCGGTCGAGGGCGGTGATCGCCACCTGCAGGGTCGAGCCGGGGTCGCCGCTGCAGAGCGGCGCGGTGCCCCGGTCGAGCGGCACCAGCCGGGCGTGGAGGGCGAGCGGCGCCTCCTCGAGCAGGGTCTGGCGCAGCCGCACCAGGGCGAGGTCGAGGTCGAAGCGGCAGAGGTCGGCGGCCAGCACCGCCGCGGCGATGGCGGTGATCGCGGTGCCCTCGTCGCCGCCGCCGAGCCGCACCGAGCGGTGGGCGTCGCGGCGCAGCCGGGGCCGGTCGAGCGGCGACGCCAGGCCGCAGGCGGTGGCCCGGAGCACCAGCCCCGCCACCCCCGTCGCCGGCGGGGTGCCCAGCCCCCGGGCGAGGGCGTCGACCTCGTCGAACCCACCCCGGGCGGCGATCGACTCGGCGAGGTCGAGCAGCTGCCGGGTGCCCGCCGCCGCGCCGGCCGCGGCCTCGCCGGCGGCGGCGCCGAGCAGGGCTGCGGTGACGCGGTCGGGGAGGAGCTCGATGACGAGGGACACGGTGACCCCACCATACCCGATCGCCCTCGTCGGGCCCGGGCCGTCCGGGTATCCTTCCGGGCATGGCGACGCTGCCCGACCTCGCCTCCCGCCTGGTCCAGTCCTCGCTCGACATGGTCGGGCCCGCGGTCGCGAGCGCCTCCCGGCGCCGCCGCCAGGGCCGGTCCACCGTGGTCCGCGCCGTGGACATGCGCTCGATCCTCCCACCGGCGGGGCCGCACCCCCTGCTGCCCAGCGCGGTGCGCGTCGAGCGCTCGCGACGGCGCGGCGGCAACGGGTTCGCCGACCAGGTGGCGGTGACCCTCTGGTTCCGCGAGGGCCCCTCGCTGCCCGGCCTGCCCCCCGAGGGCGGTGGTGGCGAGCTGAGCCGCATCGCCCTGCGCCTCGGGATCGGCCTGGCCCGGGCCGGGGCCGGCCTCGCCGCCACCGCCGCCATCGGCGCCGCCACCGTGGCCGCCCAGCGGCTGGAGGCGGCACGCCAGCCCTCCCGCCGGCTCGACCCGCCGGCGCCGCCGCCCCCGGCGATCACCGCCCCCGGCACCGGCCGGCGCCGCTAACTCCTCAGCCAGCCCATCAGGCCGAGACGGGGGCGGGCGGTCGCGGTACCGCTCTCCTCGAGGCGGCTGCCGTCGGCGATCAGCACCGCCCGGGAGACCGGGTTCATCGCCTCCCGCCAGCTCCGCAGCACCCGGCGGCGGAAGCCCTCCTCGCGGTCGGCGCCGGCGGGGATGGCGAGCA
>DASXNK010000053.1 GCA_036495095.1 Candidatus Dormiibacterota bacterium
GTGGCCGCGGGGCCGGTCCGGGCGGCGGCGAGGCCGGCGCCCACGCCGCGGGCGACGCTGGCGCTCACCGAGAAGGACAGCGGCCGCACCGTCACCGTCCACGCCGGCACCCGCATCGCCGTCCACCTCTCCGGCGGCGGGGTCTGGTCCGCGCCCGCCAGCTCCGACGCCAAGGTCGTCACCCGGACGGCCGCCGGCCGCAGCTCGAACGGCGACGCCCACGGCCGCTTCCGCGCCACCGGCACCGGCAGGGCCGACCTCACCGCGAGCGACGCCCCCCGCTGCGCACCGATGTGCAAGGTGCTGACCCGGCTCTGGATCGTCCACATCGTGGTCGTCCCCTAGCAGCTCCCCCCACCCGGCACCGGACCGGCGCGGCGGCACCAACCCCGCCCGCCGGCCGGTGCTCCGGGCCTGCGTCCGCCCCGGGCGCGCAGTACGGGAGCCACCTCATCCGTTAGCACCTTGTGGCGCGTGTACCAGACATGTCGATCAGCGCAGCCGTCGCAGGCATGAGCACCGGGACCGCCGAGGCCGTCTTCGAGGCAGTGTTCACCGACGCCTATCACCGCGTGGTGGGACTGGTCGCCGCCGTCACCGGCGACGAGGGGCTGGCCGAGGACGCCGCCCAGGAGGCCTTCGCCCGCGCCTACCAGCGCTGGAGCCGGGTGGGCCGGCTCGACCGCCCCGACCTGTGGGTGGCCCGGGTGGCCAGCCGCATCGCCATCGACCAGTGGCGCAGGCGGCGGCGGGAGACGGCCCTGGACGGCGCCGACCGGGTCACCATCCCCGACGACGTCCAGCGCCTCTGGGTGCAGTGGCAGCTGGAGCGGCTCTCGCCGATGCAGCGGGCGTCGATCCTCCTGCACTGCTGGGAGGGACGGCCGGTGGCCGAGGTGGCCACCCTGCTCGGCCGTTCGCAGGCCACCGTGCGCACCCATCTGCTGATGGGGCGCCGCCGCTTCCGCGGGTTCGTGCACGAGGAGGAGTCGCGATGACCGGGCCCGACCTCGACCGCGACCTCGAGGCGATCGGACGGCGGCTGTCGCCGCGCCTCGGCCAGGCCCACGACCGGGTGGTCGGCATCGCCACCGCCCCGGCCGGCGCCCGGGCCCGCCGTCCCCGGCCGGCCCGGGCGCCGAGCCGCCTCGGCGGGGCGATGCTCACCCTCGCCGTCACCGCCGCCTTCGGCACCCTGCTCGCGGTGGGGGTCGCGACCCGCCCCGACCCCGCCGGCACCCCGGTGACCCGGGGGCCCTCGGTCGCGATGGCCACCACCACCCCGGGCGTCCCCGCCACCATCTCCTCCACCGCGGGCGAGGCCACGCCGCCAGCCGCTGTGGTTCTTCCGGTCGC
Source organism: Candidatus Dormiibacterota bacterium (assembly GCA_036495095.1). NCBI lineage: Bacteria > Bacillati > Candidatus Dormiibacterota > Candidatus Dormiibacterota bacterium. The sequence goes on from DASXNK010000053.1 coordinate 1,357, forward strand.
CACCGCACCCGCGGTCGTCGGGGGGGCGCCCACCCGGCCCGGCCCGGCGGCGACCGCGCCCCCGGTTCCCGCCGGCGACACCGCGCTGGCCGCGCCGGCGCCCACCACCCAGCCGGCTCCGCCCCAGCCCACCACGGCGGCCACCGCGACCCCGGCTCCGACGGCCGCGCCGTCCGGCACCCCGGCGCCGGCGCCCACCGCGCCCGCGACCGCCAGCCCGACCGCGCCATCGAGGATCTCCGCGAGCCCGACGGCGCCGGCGCACGCGCGGGTGGTGCTCACCCAGAGGGACAGCGGCCGGACCATCACCGTCCACCAGGGCGACACCGTCGAGGTCGATCTCGCCGCTCCTCAGGACACCTCGCACTGGACGGTCCCATCCAGCACCGACGAGACGGTCGTCAAGCACAGCTCGGGCAGCGCCAGGAGCGACGGCAGCGCGACCGCGGTGTTCATCACCACCGGCAGGAACGGCAGCGCGAGCATTCAGGCCAGCCGGGTGCCCGCCTGCGCCACCGCCACCCCCCGCTGCCTGCCCCCGCAGCGGATCGACTTCACGGTCACGATCGTCGTCGCCTGACCCGGCGGCCCCGGCCCGGCCACCTCACCGAGCGGCGCAGGGCGTTGGAGCGATACCGCGCCCTGGGTTGACGCGGGTATCTATGCGATCACCAAACCCGATACCCGGGCTGTGACGATGTCCCGGGACCCACCCCCGCGATCGGTGGTTCCGGGTACGGGCTGGGCATCGGCGAGGGCTGGCTGGGCTCCGGGGTGGGGTCCGGGATGGGCTCGGGGATGGGACGCGGCTCGGGGATGGGAGGCGAGGTGGCCACCTCCAGCAGATCGGTCAGGACGCTGTCGGGACGGCGATGCATGGTGTGTCTCCTCGCCCCGGCACCAGGGCCGGGTCCGGTCATGATGACACCTCTTGTATCAGACCATCACCCATGCACGGTACATATCGAGCCCGGACGTGTCCCGTCCGCGATGTTTTGCGATTTCCGAACTCTTACGGCCGTCTTACCCATCCCGGCGGTATCCTGGGAAGCGTCGTACCGAACTGCGTGTCGTCAATGAGGGACCATGCTCCTGGATATCGCGACGAGGCAGCCGTCGGCTCCCTCGACCCCGTCGCTCTTCACCAACCATGGCCTGGTGCTCCTGTACATCGCCGCCCAGCCCGGGGCGCGTGAGCGGGACATCGCAGCCGTCGTGGGGATCACCGAGCGCTCCGCCCAGCGGATCGTCGGCGACCTCGTCAACTCCGGGTTCATCGCCAGGCGGCGGAGTGGCCGGCGGAACGTGTACGAGGTCCACCTCGACGCGCCGCTGTCCGATCCCGTCTGGACCGGCCTGCGGGTCCGCGACCTGCTCGACCTCGTCGCCGCCTCCCAGCAGGAGCGGCGCCCAGCCTGACGCCCCGTGGGGGGATCGGCCGTCACCGGCAGGCGGTGATGGCCGCCGGGGGATCCGGGAATCCGGCGCGGGTGCGCCGTGGATGGGGGTCCACGGCGCGCCGCGCGCGGTCACGAGCCGGCGCCGCGGGTTGACGATGCCCGGCCGATCGAAGACCGGCGGAGATGGCCGGCTGTTCTCACCCGGGCAACTCGCAACCGTGTCAGATCACCCGGGCATCTCCGATGGCGCCCCTGCCCTGGCGAACGCGCAGGTAGGCCGGTGCACACAAAGAAGGGGGCGGAGCCGCGGTGCGGCTCCGCCCCCTGTGGAGAGGGTTCCTAGATGACCGCGACGCGCTCGCGGCGACGGGCGCTGGCGGCGACGATGCCGAGGCCGCCCGCCAGCAGGGCGAAGCCGCCGATGCCGAGCGAGATGCCGGTGAAGGGGGTGGGAGCGCTGCTGTCGGAGGCGCTGGGAAGCGCGCCGGTGGTGGGCTGCTGGGCGCCGGTCGAGGTCGCGCCGCCGTTGCCCGCGGGGTTGGAGCCGGTGGTCACCGCGGCGGGGCCGCCGGTGGCGGTCAGAGCGCCGGCCGCCTGGCCGGTGCCGCCGAGCAGGTTCTCGATGGTGCTGACCGCGGCGCCGCCGGACGCGCCGGAGGAGAGGACGTTGATGGTGCCGACGCCGGGAATGGTGATCGGCAGGCCGCCGCTGTTGCCGTGGGTGACGAGCAGCTGCTGGCCGTTCAGCGACGCCACGTAGGCGGTCTGGGTGCCGTCGGCGGCGACGTCGGAGTGGAGGAGGATGAGGGCCACGCCGCCGTTCAGCAGCGAGAGGTTCACGCCGTTGTTGGCCGCATCACCGTGGGCCGAGCTGCCACCGAAGGCGGCGTTGCTCAGCGACTCGAGGACGGCGACGGTCGCGATCTGGCCGTTGGCCAGGGAGAGGTCGGTGAGAGCGCTGCGCGAGTGGGCGTCGGAGGCGTTGCTGCCCGCCCTGCCGGAGTTCATCCAGTCGGCGATGGCGAGGCCGAGGAGGCCGTTGGCGGGAAGGGCGATCAGGCTGCCGCTGTTGGCGCCGGTGCCGCTGATCTGGCCCGCGGAGAGGTCGTTGCCGAGCACGCGCAGGGCGTGGGCGCCGGCCTCGGCCGACGACGAGCCCGCGGAGGCGCTGGTGCAGCTCACGCAGGTGTCGATGATGCCGAGGCTCAGGCCGTTGGCGGCCGCGTTGCTCGACGGGGTGGTGGCGGAGGAGCCGCCGAGCGCGGGCACCACCGACCTGACGCCGAGGGTCCCGAGCACGCCGTCGACGGTGCTGGTGACGGTGCTCAGCGGCGAGGTGAGCGAGCCCAGGCCGAGGCCGTTGACCAGCGGCAGCTGCGGCAGCTGCAGGCCCGGGACCTGGACGGGAAGGGCGGCAGCCGACGCGGAGCCGATGCCGCCGCCAAGTCCGATTGCCCCGGCGATGGCCAGCGGAGCCGCGGTGGTGAGTGCACGCCTGACGTTCATGTGATGGTCCCCAACCCTCTTCAGATGTCCGGATGCTTGAGAGGCTGAGCGGCTGAGAGGTTTGGCCGCTTTGATCCGTTCGAAGGGTGAACGACGGGGACGCACGGGTTCTTGTGGTGGGTGGACACTGGATAAAGGAGGCCGGGGAGCCGTAGCATCGCAGCAGTCCTCCCACACCGTCCCAGCACACGTCGCCGCAGGAGCCGCACCATGGCACTCGTCAGCGTCACCCAGGCCGCAGCCATCCTCGGGGTCAGCGATGACGCCGTTCGCAGCCGGGTCGAACGGGGTGAGCTGCTCTCGGCGCGCGACGAGGTCGGCTGCCTGCTCGTCCAGCTGCCCGACGACTACGCCGACGCCCGCCCGGTGGTGCACTCGCCGCGTGCGCAGGTGGAGCCACAACCCTCGTTCGTGATCGAGACCGTCCACCTGCGCAACATGCTCGAGGAGCGCGAGGCGCGGGTCGCCGACCTCGAGGCGGCGCTGCAGTCGCTCACCGCCGAGCTGTCCCACCACCGCGACTCGAGCGGCCGCTCGTCGGAGCGCGAGCGCGAGCTGATCCGCGCGGTGCAGCAGGGTCAGGCGCTGCACGCGCAGGCGCTGGGGCTGCCGGTGCGCACCGTCGAGGGCCGCCTCGCCATGGCCGCTCCCGCCCCCCCGGAGGACGGGGAGGCGGGGCGCGGCGCTCCCGCGCCCGCGTCGCCACCGTGGTGGCGCCGGCGGCGCGGCCGGCAGATCCGCTCGGTCAGGGCTTGAGGCAGATCACCAGCACGCACACGGGCGGCAGGGTCGGCAGGGGGAGGGGAAGGGGCAGCGGGGGCACCTGAACCGTCACCGTTCCGCCGCCGGCGGCCGGGGCCGGGGTGGCCACGGTCGGGGCCGCGGTGGGCGTCGCCAGCGACACCGCGGGGAGGGTCGGCACCGACACCACGCCGGCTGCGGAGGGACTCGCCGAGGGCGAGCTCTCGGGGGCGGTGGTCAGCGGCCAGGTGGTGCCCCCGATGGCGATGTGACCGCCGGCGACCGGCGGCGGTGTCGCGGTGACGTTGCCGTGCACCACCAGGGCGCCGCCGGACTGGCTGCGCCCGACCACCGAGCTCGCGGAGCCGCCCTGGGCGGCCGGGTCGCCGCTCACCGGCGATGCCGGAGCGGTCGCGAGGCTGCCGGCACCGTTGCCGCTCGCGGACTCGAGCAGCGTCGAGGGCTGCTGCGGGTCGCTCGCGAGGGAGGCGTGGTCGCCGAACGCGGCGAGGGCGATGAGTGCGCTGCTCGCGCCCGCGATCGCGCCCGCGGCCACGACCGCGATGAACCTCCGTCCCATCACCCAGTCTCCTCCGCCCCGCGACACCAGATCGGTCCGGCGGAGGCGGCGCACCTCCCCGACCCGCCGAACCCTACCCCCGCCGCGACCGCACCGGGCGCACGCGGACGGGTCGTGACCCCGGCGTGAGAAACGCCACCGGGATGGCGGCGACCGTCACCGGCCGCCCTGCTGGTCGCGGCGCCGGGCGGTGCGCCCGGACAGGTACTGGGGGGGCCAGGGGTGGGCGGCGTGGCCGAGGTCGATGGCCGCGTTCAGCGTCCAGTAGGGGTCGACGAGGTGGGGGCGGGCCAGGGCGACCAGGTCGGCCCGGCCGGCGAGGAGGATGGTGTTGGCGTCGTCGACGCTGGCGATCCCGCCGACCGCCATCGTGGGGATGCCCACCTCGTGACGGATGCGGTCGCTGAACGGCGTCTGCCAGAGCCGGCCGTGGCGGGGACGCTCGGACGGGTCGACCTGCCCGGTGGAGACGTCGACGAGGTCGACGCCGCGGTCGCGCAGCGCGGCGGCGAGCTCGACGGCGTCGTCCCCGTCGAAGCCTCCGTCGACCCAGTCGGTGGCGGAGATGCGCACCGACAGCGGCCGCTCGGCGGGCCAGACCGCCCGCACCGCCTCGACCACCTCGAGGGGGAACCGCCGCCGCCCCGCCGCCGAGCCCCCGTAGCCGTCCTGGCGCCGGTTGGTGACCGGGGAGAGGAAGCTGGAGAGCAGGTAGCCGTGGGCGCAGTGGAGCTCGAGCAGGTCGAACCCCGCCGCCTCGCCGCGGCGCGCCGCCGCGACGAACTCGGCGAGGACCTCGTCGATGTCGGCGCGGGTCATCTCCCGGGGCAGCGGGCTGTGGGGCAGGTAGGGCAGCGGCGACGGCGCGACCGGCTCCCAGCCGCCCTCCTCGAGGGGCTCGTCCTGGCCCTCCCAGGCCACCCGGGTCGAGCCCTTGCGCCCCGAGTGCCCGAGCTGGAGCCCGATGCGGGCCCGGCTGTGGCCATGGACGAAGTCGACGATGCGCGCCCAGGCCCGCTCCTGCACCGCGTTCCACATGCCGGTGCAGCCGGGGGTGATCCGCCCCTGCGGCGACACGCAGGTCATCTCCGTCATCACCAGCCCGGCGCCGCCGACGGCGCGGGCGCCGAGGTGGACGAGGTGCCAGTCGTCCGGAACCCCGTCGACGGCGCAGTACTGGGCCATCGGCGACACCACGACCCGGTTCTCCAGCCGCATCCCGCGGAGCTCGAGGGGATAGAAGAGCGGCGGCGTGGCCGGGTCGGCGGGGCGGAGGTGCTCCGGGGTGCTGCGCCACAGCCAGTCGGTGGTGCCGCGCACGAAGCCGGCGTCACGCAGCCGCAGGTTGTCGTGGGTGACGCGCTGCGAGCGGGTCATCATCTGGAAGGCGAAGGGCTCGGGGTCGAGGCCGGCGTAGCGGGCGATGCCCTCGAACCACTCCCGGCTGGTGTGCGCCGCCCGCTGGGTGCTCGCCACCGCCGGGCGCCGCTCCGTCTCGTAGGCGGCGAGTGCCGCCTCGAGGTCGGGGTGGCTGGTGAGCGCGGCCGCCAGCGCGATGGCGTCCTCCATCGCCAGCTTGGTACCGGAGCCGATCGAGAAGTGGGCGGTGTGGGCGGCGTCACCGAGCAGCACCGCGTTGCCGTCGTGCCAGCGGCGGTTGGCGACGGTGACGAACTCGAGCCAGCGCGAGTTGTTGCCCAGCACCGGGTGGCCGGCGAGCTGCTCGGCGAACACCGACTCGGCGAACCGCAGCGCCCCCGGGTCGCTGTCGCCGGGGCGGAGCAGGCCGCCGTCGTGCATCCCCAGGCCGGCCCGCTCCCAGGTGGCGCGGTCGGTCTCGACGATGAACGACGACATCCCCTCGGCGTAGGGGTAGGCGTGGGCCTGCACCATCCCCCACTCGGTCTCGGCGACCACGAAGGTGAAGCGCTCCAGGGGCAGCGGCGTCCCCAGCCAGATGTACTTCGACAGCCCGGTCTCGACCGAGGGGCCGAGCGCCGCGGCGCGCCGCCGGCGCACCAGGCTGCCGGCGCCGTCGGCACCCACCACCAGGTCGTGGGCGGCGCAGAGCCCGTCGAGGTCGTCCACCTCGGTGCGGTACCGCACCTCGACGCCGAGCTCGACCGCCCGCGCGGCGAGGATGGCGAGCAGCCGGCGCCGGGCGATGGCGGCGAAGCCGTGGCCGCCGGAGCGCACGATCCGGTCGCGGTACACGATGTCGATGTCCGGCCACGAGCGGAACTCCGCCTCGATCCTGCCAAGGCTGACCGGATCGGCGGAGCGGATGTTGGCCAGGGTCTCGTCGGAGAAGACGACGCCGAACCCGAAGGCGTCGTCGGGCAGGTTGCGCTCGAGCACGGTGACCCGGTGCCGCGGCTCGCTCAGCCGCGCGAGGATGCCGAGCAGCAGCCCGCCCGGGCCCCCGCCGACGACGGCGATGTCCATCAGCCGGCCGGGTCGGGGACCACTGCGGTGGCCACCACCTCGACCTTCGCGCCGGGCTCGACCAGCTCGGTGACGCCGAGCAGGGCCATCGCCGGGAAGTGGCGGCCGAAGTGGCGCCGGTACACCGGGCCGAGCTCGCGGCGGGAGCGGCGGTACTCGTCCATCGCGGTGGTGAACAGCTGCAGCGAGACGGCGTGCTCGGGCTCGGCGCCGGCGGCACGCAGGGCGGTGACCACGTTCGCCAGGGCGACGTCGAGCTGCTCGGCGAGGCTCTCCCCCACCACCGCGCCGTGGCCGTCCACGGCGATCTGGCCGGCGATCCAGACGGTGCGGCCGGGCGCCGCCGCGACCGCGTGCGAGAAGCCGACCGCGGGGGCCATCCCCGGGGGATCGACCAGCCGGTGGGGCGTCATGGGGGCCACTGTACCCCCGGCCGGGCGGCTCGGCGTTCGCCGCGGTCAGGCGGCCCGGTCCACCTCGGGGCCACCGGCGGGCGGGCGCAGCCGGAAGCGCTGCAGCTTGCCGGTGGCGGTGCGGGGCAGGGCGTCGACGAACTCCACCGCCCGGGGGTGCTTGTAGGGGGCGATCAGCCGCTTCACGAAGGCCTGCAGCTCGGACGCGGTCGCCGCGGTGCGGGGGACGCCCTCGCGGAGCACCACGTGGGCCTTCACGATGCTGCCGCGGTCGGCGTCGGGGACACCCACCACCGCCGCCTCGAGCACGTCGGGGTGGCGCAGCAGCGCCTCCTCCACCTCGGGGCCGGCGATGTTGTATCCGGAGGAGATGATCATGTCGTCGGCGCGGGCCTGGAACCAGAAGTAGCCGTCGGCGTCGCGGATGTAGGCGTCGCCGGTGATGTTCCACCCGTCCTGGACGTAGACCCGCTGGCGATCGTCGTCGAGGTAGCGGCAGCCGGTGGGCCCCCGCACCGCCAGCCGGCCGACGCAGCCGTCGGGCACCGGGGCGCCGTCGGCGTCGACCACCCGCGCCTCGTATCCGGGGACCGCCCGGCCGGTGGCGCCGGGACGGATGTCGTCGTCGGCCGCGGAGATGAAGATGTGCAGCATCTCGGTGGAGCCGATGCCGTCGATGATCCGGAGCCCGGTGGCCTCGCGCCACGCCTCCCACACCGCGCCCGGCAGCGGCTCCCCCGCGGAGACGCAGCGGCGCAGCGAGGCGAGGCCGGCGAGGGGCAGCCGCAGCATCGCCCGGTAGGCGGTGGGGGCGGTGAAGCAGACGGTGGCGCGGTGGCGCTCGACGGCGGCGGCGAGCAGCTCCGGCGTCGCCCGCTCCAGCAGCAGGCTCGCCGCCCCGGCGCGCATCGGGAACACCACCATCCCGCCCAGCCCGTAGGTGAAGGCCAGCGGCGGGCTGCTGACGAAGAGGTCGTCCGCGGTGGGCCTCACCACGTGCCGCGAGAACGTGTCGGCGATGGCCAGAACGTCACGGTGGGCGTGCATGCAGCCCTTGGGCCGCCCGGTGGTGCCCGAGGTGAACGCGATCAGGCAGACGTCGTCGGCGGCGGTCGGCACCGCGGCGAACCGCTCCGGCCGGCCGGCGCTGAGCCGCACCAGGTCGCCGGCGTCGGTGCCGCCGCAGGGCACCACCGTCAGGCCCGCGGGTGCGGCCAGCTCGAGCTCCTCGAGGAGGCGGGCGTCGCAGAGCGCCAGCACCGGCCGGGCCAGCTCGATGACGGTGGCCAGCTCGCCGGCGCGGAGCAGCGGCATGGTGCTCACCGCCACCGCCCCCACCTTCATCACCGCGAGCCAGCAGGCCACCAGCCAGGGGGTGTTGGCCCCACGGAGCAGCACCCGGTTGCCGGGCACCACCCCCAGCTCGCCGGCGAGCACATGGGCGATGGCGTCGGTGCGGGCGCGCAGCTCGGCGTAGCTCCAGGTCTCGGTGTCGGTGACCAGACAGCGGCGCTCGCCGCCGAGGCGCGCGATGGTGCCGTCGAGCAGCTCCGCTCCGCAGTTGAGCACCTCCGGGCCGCGCAGCTCGGGGAGGTCGAGCAGGAGCGCCGGCCACTGCTCGCGCGGAGGCAGCCGGTCGGCGGTGAAGCGGTCGATGTGTGCGGAGCCCACGACGCCATTGTCGGGAGCGGGAACGAGGCCCGCGTCCCCGAGACACCACTGTCACACCCGCCGCCGGCCGGCCTCGTGGTAGCGGTCCCAGAGCGGGCCCCCGTCCTCGTCCGCCACCGACGCGACCGGCACCGCCGCGACCTCGACCTCGGCCTCCGCCTCGACCTCCTCGGGGCGCCGCGGGGCCACCCGCACCTCGACCAGGGCGGCCTCGTCGCCGGCGATCGCGGTCACCACCGCCGGGGTCTCGTGGAGGCGCGGCAGCCGGCGGGTGTAGGCGCCGTGGACCCCGCCGCCGCGCACCAGGATCACCCCGGTGTCGTCGGCCGAGCTCACCACCACGGTGCCGTCGCGGCCGCACTCGCAGAGGTCCTCGAGGATGCCCTCGAGGTTGACCATGCGCGCCCGCAGCCCGCTGAACAGGGTGGGGGCGGAGAGCAGGTCGACGACCGCGCGAGCGGTCTCGGCCTCGAGCCCGACGACGTCGAGGAGGGCACGGCCGCGGGCGACGCCGCGGCCGAGCAGGCGCACCGCGTCGGGGCCGGTGGCGCTCTCCTCGCCCTCGAGGCGGGCGGCCGCCACCACCCCGTCGACGAGCACGAGGACGCCGAGGACGGCACCGTCCTCGATCCGCACGTAGCCGGTGAAGGCGCTCCACCCCAGGGTCTCGAGAAGCCGGGAGAGGTCGACGAAATGCCCGCTCAGGCGGCGGTGGAGGGGCGTGCCCGCGGGCAGGGGATGGCCGGCGGACCGGGGCGGCTCCGGCGGCGCCGCCGGTGCCCGACCGCGCTCGAAGCGGGGCGCCACCGCGCCCGCCAGGGTGACCGCGAGGAGCGCCGGCGCCGGGCGGGTGGGCCGCCCCAGCAGCCCGGTGCCGGCGCCGCCGCGGAGGAGGAGCAGCGCCGCCGCGATCCCCCCGGCCACCGCCGCGCCCGCGGTCATCGGGTCGGGGTGCAGCGCCGCGGCGGCGGCGAGCAGGGCCAGCCCCACGACGGCGCGGGGGAGCAGCCGGAGCAGCTCGGCGCGGCGCTGGGCGGGAGCGCCGGGGGTGGCCACGGCGGAGATCGCCGAGCCGGCGACGGCGCCGAGGGCGGAGAGCGCGAGCACTGCGGCGACGGTGCCGGCGAGGTCGCCGCCCGGGGCCTCGACGAGCGCCGCCAGCGCGGCGAGCAGGACGATCGAGAGCGCCCTCCCCAGCACCGTGGTCGGCACCGAGGCGGCCTCGCCGGCGCGCAGCGCCCCGCCGTCGAAGACGGCCGCCCCGAGGGCGGCGGTGACGCCGATCGCAGCCAGCAGCGGGGGGCCGGTCACCGAGCCGGCCAGCATGCCGGTGCCCCCGGCCACGACCAGCCCGGCCGCGAAGCCGCAGAGGCTGAGAAGCTCGAGCGCCCAGAGCCAGGAGCGCAGCCCGGCGAGCCGGCTGCCCGCGGACGCCCGCCGCCCCGGGTCGGCGGTGAGGACGGCGCCGCCGAGCAGCAGCAGGCCCGCCAGGGGCACGCCGAGGCCGAGCAGGAGCAGCCGGCCGCCGCGCTCGACCGGCCCGGGCGGGCCGCCGGCACCGGGGCCGGTGGCCGGGGCCGCGGCGGGACGCGGGGAGGCCACGGTGAAGCGGTAGTCGCCGGTCTCGTGATCGCCGTCGGCGACGGTCACCGACCAGCGCAGCAGCCAGGCGCCGGCGGGGAGCGCGGGGGGCTGCACCGCCAGGGTGCCGCCCGAGACCGTCGCCGGCCAGGGGGTGGGATGCGCGTCCGGTCCCACCAGGGCGGCCGAGCTGCGGGCCGGGTCGAGGGCCTCGGCGAAGCTCAGGACGATGCGGCCGGGCGGCGCCGGCGCCGAGGTGCCCGAGGGCGGGGTGGCGGTGACCAGGTGGACGTGGGCGGCGGCGGACACGGGGACGAGGGCGAGCCCGCAGGCGGCCACGGGGACCAGCCACCTGCGCCGCATCCGGTCCCTCCCCCGCTCCTGCCGGTGTCTTTGACACTCTATGTCACCCCCGGACACCCCGCAAGGCCGGCGACCGCGCCCGCCGGGTTCTCGCCGTCTCCCGACTCAACTCAGGGGCAGGGTGGCGCCGGGGCGAGCGGGCCGGTGCCCTCCACGGACACGCGCAGCCGGGCGTCGAGGGGGGGCTGGAACCGGCGGTGGCCGGGGGCGAGCACCTCGACGCGGATCTCGTGGTCACCGGTCGCGGCCACGACGCCGAGCGGTGACCGCGGGGTCTCCAGCACCTGCCGGCCGTCGAGGAACACCGTGAGCAGGTCGCCGGCGCCGGGAACGGAGGCCGGCGAGCCGTCGGGCATGCGCCCGCAGACGGTCACCGTGACCGGGCTGGTGAGCGGCCGCGCCGGGGGCACCGCGACCGCGAGGGTGTAGCCCGGGGGCGCCGGCAGGGTGGGGCTGAGCGCGAGCGCGGCGACGGTGCCGCCCAGCCCCAGCGCCGCCGCGATCGCCAGCACCCCGCGGCCGCGGCGCGAGATCGCGAGGGCGAGGGCGCCGCCGTACATCACCGCGGCGGCGAGCCAGGGCGCCCAGGCGGGCAGCGCCGAGGGCGCGATGACGTGACCGGATGGCGGCTGCACGATGGCGGGGTATTTTGCCGGGCATGGCTCGCCGGCGGCGGCCGCGACTGGTGGAGCGCCGCCAGGTCGGCGCCGCACCGGCCACGGCCCCTTCCCACCCGCCCCGGCCACCGCCGCCTCGACCCCCGCGGCGGTGACGGGAACGTCATCGCGGCGTCGTCGAGGTGCGATCGACCTCTCAGGGACCTGCAAGAAACTGCCGCGACAGTCGTTCCCACGTCGATCGGACGGAGGAGATGCGGGTGATGTCGTCAGGCGGCCGGAGGCGCAGGGTGATCGCCGGCGCCCTCGCATCCGCGTGCATGGTCGCCGGGGCGCTCACCCAGGTGGCGAGCGCCCACGGCAGCGGAGCGGCGGTGCCCCGGACGGCCACCGCCCCGGCCGCGGTGCCGGCGGTGCTGCCCGCGGTCGCCGCCCGCGACTGCGGCCCGGTCACCACCACCCCGCCGCCGCCCCCGACCTCGCTCCCCGGCCACGTCGAGACCCTCTCGGTGGGCGGCCACACCGTCTACGTCGACGTGCCCGGAGCCTACCCGGCGCTCCCCGCCACCCGGTTCCCGGTCGTCTATTTCCTGCACGGCTCGCCGGGCGCGGCGGCGGACTGGCTGGGCGCGGGCTCGAGCCTGCCGAGCATTCTCGACAACCTCTATCTCCACGGCCAGCTGATGCCGGTGATCGCCGTCTTCCCCGACGGCCAGGGGGTCGTCGAGGACGACTCGTGGTGGGGCGACACCGCCATCGGCGACAGCGTCGAGAGCTGGCTGACCGGTCAGCTGGTGCCCGCGGTCGACACCCGCTACCGCACCATGGGCGCGGGCCACCGGGGCATCGCCGGGCTCAGCGCCGGCGGCTTCGGCGCGGTGAACATCTCCATCCACCATCCCGGCATGTTCAGCTGGACGGCGAGCTACTCGGGAGTGTTCACCGCCCCCGCCGACCTCTTCGGTGCCGCCGCCGCCGCCAACAGCCCGGAGATCACCGCCGCCGCGCTGCCGGCGACGGCGCGGACCC
>DASXNK010000054.1 GCA_036495095.1 Candidatus Dormiibacterota bacterium
CGACCAGTTCAAGGGCATCGACATCATGCGCGCGGTGCGCAGCTTCGATCCCTGCCTGCCCTGCGGTGTGCACCAGTACATCGGCGGCGGCAAGGTCGTCCAGCAGCGTCACTCGCCGACCTTCGGCATCCAGGAGCTGTAGAGCTCAGGAATATGAGCATCAGTGCCAGCGTTACCGGGGAGGCCACAGACCGGGTAGGACAGATCGAGAGCCTGATCGCAGAGCTCGATGCGCTGCCCGATCCGGCCGCGAGGGCCACGACCATGGAGGCCATCCAGGCGATCCTGGAGCTCCACGGGCTTGCCCTCGACCGGATGCTGGAACTGATCGTGGAACAGGCGGGCGAGCAGGGGTCGGCCCTGCTCGCCTCCTTCGCCGGTGACGACCGGGTGGGGAACGTGCTCATGCTGCACGGGCTCCATCCGGTCGACATCACCACCCGCGTGGCGGGGGCGCTGGAGACGGTCCGGCCCTACCTCGCCTCGCACGGTGGCAACGTGGAGCTGCTCGGCGTCGACGACGGCGTGGTGCGGCTCCGGCTCGAGGGCAGCTGCAAGGGCTGCCCCTCCTCGGCTGCGACCCTGAAGACGGCGATCGAGGAGGCCATCATGGCCGCCGCGCCCGACGTCCTCGAGATCACCGCCGAGGGGGTGACCCCACCTCCGCCGCGCCCGGGAGCGGGCCTCGTCGCGCTTCCGATGATGGGGGCTCCCCCGCCGCTGCCCCGGCAGCCCGCCGCGCCCGTGGCCGGCGTCTGGACCCGGGTCCGCGGTGGTGAGACGGTGGCCCCCGGCGAGCTTCGCCGGCTCGTGATCGATGGTGTCCCGGTGGTCCTCTGCCGCCTCGCGGGCGCCCTGTATGCCTACCGCGCACCCTGCCCGGGGTGCGGTGACCCGCTGGAGGGCGCCTGGATAGCCGCGGGCAACCTGGTGTGTTCGGCGTGCTCGCGTCAGTACGATGTGCGCGGTGCCGGACGGTGCACCAAGGACGCGACGCGGCTGGAGCCCCTTCCCCTGCTCGAGCAGGACGGGGGCGTCCGCGTCGCCATTCCGGCGGGAGTGCGGTGACCCAACCAGAGAGCCCCAAGGTCCCCGTGAGCGGAGCAGGCGACGGCGGCAACGGAGCGGCGGGCGGAGAGGGGTCGGCCTCCTCGATCGCGGCGCTGCGGCGCATCTCCAAGCGGCGGGAGGAGACCCAGCAGGAGCGATGCGAGCTCTGTGGGGTCGGCCTTCCCGACGACCACGAGCACCTGTACAACGTCCAGAAGCGGCAGCTGTCGTGCTCCTGCGCGGCGTGCGCGGTGATCACCGACGTGCGCAGCGCGAGGGCCGAGCACAAGCGGGTGCCCCGGCGCTACCTCGCGCTCCTCGACTTCGAGATGAGCGACGACCAGTGGGAGGCGCTCGCCATCCCGGTGAACATGGCCTTCCTCACCACCGGGGGGGACGGCGGCATCCACTGCCACTATCCGAGCCCCGCGGGGGCGACCGAGTCGCTCCTGACCCTCGAGGGCTGGGAGGAGCTGATCGAGCAGAACCCGATCCTCGGAGAGATGGAGCCCGACGTCGAGGCGCTGCTGGTCAACCGGGCCGGCGAGAGCCACGAGACCACCGACGACGACGGCCCCCATGAGCACGAGTACTTCCTCGTCCCCATCGACGCCTGCTTCGAGCTGGTGGGCCTGATCCGGGTCCACTGGCGCGGCTTCAGCGGCGGCAAGCAGGCGCTCGACCGCATCAACGACTTCTTCAACGGCCTCCGCATGCGGGCCGACGAGCACGGGGGAACGGCGTGAGCACGTCCGAACCTCCCCCGATCCCCGAGCTCGACTTCGAGGTGCTGGACGTCAGCGTCGCCCGTGGCGTGGTGCCGCTGCTCTCCTTCCGGCTCCGGATCACGGAGCACGCCGGCGTCCCCGTCGACGCGGTCACCCTGGAGTCGCAGATCCAGATCGAGGCGGCCCGCCGGCGCTACAAGGACAAGCGCGAGCAGGAGGCCCTTCTCGACCTCTTCGGCGAGCCCCACCGCTACGCGAAGACCGTGCGCACCATGGTGCTGGCGCTCGCCACCACCCAGGTGCAGCGCTTCACCGGCAGCATCGAGTGCGATGTGCGGGTGCCCTCCAGCTTCGACCTCGGGCTGGCGTGGGTGAAGTACTTCCACGCCCTCGAGGAGGGTGAGGTCCCGCTCGCCTTCCAGTTCAGCGGCACCGTCTTCTACCAGGCCGAGAACGGCAACCTGCAGATCGCGAAGATCCCGTGGGACCGCGAGGCGACCTTCCGCATGCCGCTCAAGGTGTGGAAGCAGATGATCGACGAGCACTATCCCGATGACAACTGGCTGACCCTGCGTCGCGACGTCTTCGACCGTCTCTACCGGTACAAGGCGCGCAACTCCCTCTCCAGCTGGGAGGAGGCGATCACCGCGCTGCTCGCCGGCGAGGCCGACGCCCCGGCCGCCAACGGAAGCCCGGTGGGTGCCCCGGGGACGTCGCGGCTGCGGATCACCAACATCCCGGACGAGCCCGCGTCGTGAACCAGCAGCTCGTCGACCGCCTGGTGCGCGCCACCCTGTACGAGGGCTACATCCTCTACCCGTACAGCCCGACCGCCATCAAGAACCAGATCCGCTGGACCTTCGGTGGCGTCTATCCGAAGTCCTACGGCGAGGCGTCGGGGGGCACCGACCCCTGGGTCGCCCAGACCGAGTGCCTCCTCGAGGGCGGCGACGACGCCGTCGTGGAGGCGAGGCTGCGGTTCCTCCACGTGCTGGTGCGGACCATCGGCCGGATCGATCCGCCGCTGGCCGCGCTGCCCGATGTTCCCGAGTACACCCTGGTGCCGGAGCTCAAGGTCGGCCCCACCACCCACCGTCCCTGGGAGGAGGCCACCGAGCGCGAGCTCGACGCCGGCCGCCATCGCTGCGGCGACCTCTGCGACGCGCCGGTGCGCACCGAGGTGGTGGTGCCCGCGGGCCGCACCCACGAGGCCATCACCAGCCCGGAGGGGGAGGTGGTCGGCGTGGTCGTGCGCGACCACGAGGATCTCCACGTCGAGCTCGAGGTGAGCGCCGAGCGGCTCGAGGGCGAGCTGCGCCGGGTGCGGGTGCGGGTCGCCAACGTCACCCCCTACGAGGTCGGTGACCGCGACCGTGAGCGCGCCATGCACCACTCGCTGGTCTCCACCCACGCCCTGCTCGGGATCGAGGGTGGCCACTGGCTGTCCCTCGCCGACCCGCCCGAGCACGCCACCGCGGCGGCCTCGGCGTGCGTCAACACCGGGATGTGGCCGGTGCTCATCGGCGAGCCCG
>DASXNK010000055.1 GCA_036495095.1 Candidatus Dormiibacterota bacterium
TGCGCCGGCCGCTGCTCGACGCGATCGAGCACGACGGCCCGGTGGTCCTGCTGATCGACGAGATCGACCGCGCCGATGACGAGTTCGAGGCATTCCTGCTCGAGTTCCTGTCCGACTTTGCGGTGACGATCCCGGAGCTCGGCACGGTCACCGCCAGCCATCGCCCGGTCGTGGTGCTGACCTCGAACCGGACCCGGGAGCTCCACGACGCGCTCAAGCGGCGCTGCCTCTACCACTGGATCGACTATCCCGAACCTGAGCGCGAGCGGGAGATCGTCCGGTCGCGGATCCCGGGCGTGCCCGACGAGATCGCCGCGCGGGTGGTCGCGGCGGTCGGACGGCTGAGGGAGCACGGCGACCTCTACAAGCTGCCCGGCGTCGGCGAGACTCTGGTCTGGGCCCGGGCGTTGCTGGCGCTCGGTCCGGACGCGGACCTCGACGAGACGCTCGGCGCGGCGCTCAAGGTTCACGAGGACGTGGTGCGGGTGCGCGACCGGAAGGTGCTCGAGGGTGTCTGAGCTGCCGATGCTCGACAGCCTCGGCGCCCTGTCCGCGGTTCTCCGCGCGCAGGGCTCGAGGGTGGGGGTCGGGGAGCTCCTCGCCGCGCATCGCGCGCTCGCCGCGGTCGACTCCAGCTCGCGAGAGGACTCGCGGCTGGCGCTCCGCGCGGTGCTCTGCTCGGATCGGGCCGACATCCCGCGCTTCGACCTCGCCTTCCAGGCGGTGTTCGGATCCGGCCAGGCGCTCGTCGACCAAAACCCGCTCGAGGAGCTCGGCGCAGTGGCTCGCGCCGCGCTGCCGCGCGCGGCGGTTCCGGGCGGCCGCGCCCCTGAGCTTCAGCTCGCCGAGGAGCCGAAGGCGGTGCCGGCGGCCTGGAGCGACGTCGAGCTGCTGCGCGAGAAGGATTTCGCCCAGTACACCGAGACCGAGATGGCGATCGCCCAGGAGCTGATCGCGCGATTGGCCCGGCGAGGTCCGACCCGCCTCTCACGCCGTACCCGGCCGGCGCGCCGCCGCCGCGGCCACCGTCCGGACCTCCGGCGGGTGGTCCGCTCGTCGCTTCGCACCGGCGGCGAGCCGGTCCATCGTCACTGGCGCGCGCCGCGCACCCGGCCGCGGCCGGTGGTGCTCGTGTGCGACGTGTCCGGCTCGATGACTCCCTACGCGCGGATGCTGCTGCAGTACCTGCAGGCATCGGTGGCGGCGCGACGGCGGGTCGAGGCGTTCGCGTTCGGGACGCGACTGACGCGGATCACCAACGAGCTCGAGGGGCGTGATCCCGACCGCGCGCTGGCGCGCGCGGCCGCGGCGGTCGCCGACTTCTCCGGGGGGACCCGGATCGGCGCGGCCCTGGCCGAGCTCAATCGCCTGCACGGGCGCCGGATCGGCCGCGGTGCCGTGATCGTGATCCTGTCCGACGGATGGGACCGGGGTGATCCGCAGCTGCTGGGGGTGGAGATGGCCCGTCTGCGACGTAGCGCGCACCGGCTGGTGTGGCTGAACCCGCTGGCCGCTCACCCGGACTTTGAACCGTTGACGCGCGGCATGCGCGCCGCGGTACCACACACCGACGAGCTCCTGGCGGGCAACTCGCTTGCCTCGCTGCAGGAGCTCGCCAGCATTCTCGAGGAGATCTGACCGTGAGAGACGTGTTGCCTGAGATCAGTCAATGGGAAGAGCGCGGCGACCGGGTCGCCGTCGCCACGGTGGTGGGGGTGCAGCGTTCGGCTCCCCGGGCGCCGGGAGCGAAAATGGCCGTGAGCGAGCGCGGCGAGATCGCCGGCGGCGTGTCGGGCGGTTGCGTCGAAGGCGCCGTGGTCGAGATCGCCGAGCAGGTGATGGGCGGCGCGCCGCCCCAGCTGGTGCACTTCGGAATTGCTGACTCGGAGGCGTGGGACGTGGGGCTTCCGTGCGGCGGCGAGATCGACGTGTGGATCCAGGAGCGAAGGCCGAGCCGGTTTGAGGAGATCGCCCGGGAAGGCGGCCGGGCGGCCGAGGTAACCGTCGTCGAGGGACCGCAGCTCGGCGCCAAGCTCGGCATCGACGCCGATGGCGGGCGCTGGGGCTCGCTCGGGTCGCCCGAGCAGGACGACGAGGCGACCCGGATCGCCGGTGAGCTGCTGTGGAGCGACGCGTCGGAGCGCCGCGGCCCGCTGTTCATCGATGTGACCTTCCCGCCACCGCGGTTGATCCTGTTCGGGGCGGTGGACATCGCTGCGCACCTGTGCACGCTGGCGAAGGGCTGCGGTTGGAGGCCGTACGTCGTCGACCCGCGCGCACGGTTCGCGACGCCGGACCGGTTTCCCGACGCGGTCGAGGTGATCGCCTCCTGGCCCGACGAGGCGTTCGCGCGCCTCGGCGGGATCGACCCCGCGACGTCGATCGTCGTCCTCACCCACGACCCCAAGCTCGACGATGCGGCGCTGACGATCGCGCTGCGGTCTCCGGCACGGTTCGTCGGCGCGATGGGTTCGCGCCGGGCGCAGGCATCGCGCCGCGAGCGGCTGCTGGCCGCGGGGATGACCGACGAGGAGCTCGAGCGGCTGTCGGCCCCGGTCGGATTGGACCTGGGGGCGATCGGGCGTGAGGAGACGGCCCTGTCGGTGCTGGCCGAGGTGGTCGCCGCGCGCCACGGCCGCGACGGCGGCCGGCTGGCGACGGGAGGAGGGCGGATCCACCAGGTGCCGGCGTGATCGGCGGCCTCATCCTTGCCGCCGGCGAAGGCACCCGCTTCGGGTCTGAGCCGAAGCTGTTAGCCGAGCTCGGCGGACGGCCGCTGCTCGAGCACGCCGTGCGCGCTCAGTGTCGCGTTCCCGCACTCGAGCGGGTCGTCGTCGTGCTCGGCGCCCATGCCGACCGGCTGCTCGCGGAGGTGGACTTCATGCGTGCGGAGCCGGTCGTGTGCGACACCTGGGCGGAGGGCCAGTCGGCGTCGCTGCGGCGCGGCCTGCGGGAGTTACAAGAGGCTTCGAAGGTGATCGTGACGCTCGGCGACGAGCCGTTGATCACGAGTGAGACCGTCGCCCGCTTCGCCGCCGAGCCGCCGGGCACGCAGGCTGTCTACGATGGCCGCCCCGGCCACCCGGTGGTGCTCGGTCCAGATCAGCTCCGGGCTCTGCTGGGGCTGACCGGCGACCGTGGTGCCCGCGACCTGCTGGCAGGCGGACCAAAGATCGAGCTTGGTGATCGACGCGGGATGGGCCGCGACGTCGATACAACCGAAGACCTGGAGAGGATGCGCAATGAAGCTAGAGCAGTCGTTTGAGGTCGAGGCGCCGCTGGAACAGGTGTGGGCGGCATTGATCGACGTCGAGCGGGTCGCGCCGAACCTGCCCGGTGCCGCGGTCACGGGCCGCAACGACGACGGCACCTACAACGGCACGTTCACGATCAAGATCGGCCCGACGACCGCGTCCTACACGGGGAAGCTCGAGATGCAGAACGTCGACGAGGGGTCCCATAGCGCGACGATGTACGCCCAGGGATCGGACCGGCGTGGGCAGGGAGGGGCGACCGCCACGATCTCCTCGAGGCTAACCGCGCTGGGCGACCGCACGCGCGTCGAGGTCGCGACCGACTACCACATCACCGGCAGGCTGGCCAGGTTCGGGCGTGGCGGGATGATCGAGGACATCTCCGAGCGCCTGCTGCGCGAGTTCGCGAGCCGCCTGCAGTCCTCGCTGGCGGGAGGGCCACCGACCGTGGAGCACCAGGCGGATGTCGCCGATCAGGTGCCGGCAGCGGGCCCGCCCGCGGAGTCCGAGCAACCCACGAACGAGACGGCCATCACCCCGGCCGTTGAAGCGGAGGCGGAGGCAGCGGCCCCGCCGCCAACCGAGGTGGCCGAGGCGGTGGAGGCGGTACCGCCGCCGACTGAAGCGGTGCCACCGACCGAGACGGTCCCGCCGACCGAGGCGGTCCCGCCGCCACCACCGCCGACCGAGGCGGTCCCGCCGCCACCAGCGCCGACCGGGGCCGGACCGCCGCCACCACCGCCTCCCGGAGCCGGACCACCGCCACCGCCGCCCCCCGGGGCCGGACCACCGCCGCCACCTCCACCTCCGCCGCCTCCACCGGCCGACTCGGCTCCCCCCGTCCAGGGGCTGTCGCTCGTCGGCGGGGTCGTGCTGAGCCGGATCAAGCGAAACCCGGCCCCGTTGATCGGCGTGATCGCTGGGCTGGTGTTGCTGCGGCTGCTGTTCCGGAAGCGCTAGACAACCGCGCCGCCCCAGCCGGGTGCGACGTGTGTTCGCTTTTAACCCGCGGTGGGTGTCGCTTTAACCCCGCACGCCGGCGCTTGGTTGTGGCGAGGTCACAACAGCGCGGGGCACGCGAGCGGCACCGTCGGGAACCTTGGCGATTTAACGTCGTATAGGTCAGGTACGGCTCCCAAGTTCGCTCGGCCTCATCGGTGCCATTGTGGGCGAATCACAACGCCGGCGATTGTCGCGACACCCAGCGCGGCTTGCAGGGCTGTAGGCGGCCATTCGAGCGCCTCGGGCTGCGGGTCGGCGGTGAGACACCAGCAATGCCGGCGGGACGGTGGTGGTCGACCGACGGCGCGGAAGAGGTCAATGCTGGCGCTCGACCAGTTCGTACGCGTGGTGGCGCCGGTGGCCCCGGATGGCTGTGCGGGCCGCGGCGCGGATGGCGGGGGGACGGGTTGCGCGGGCGCGGGTCCCGCCGGGCGCCGCCGTCATCCTCCGTGGGCGGTGTCTGGCGCGACTCGTGCCTGACCGCCCACCAGACGATGAACAACAGCGCGATCAGCGGGACTTCGCCCGACAGCGTCATCCATAGAAATATCGAAGTCATCCCGGCGCCGATCCTTGCTGAGCTGAACTCAGGGTGAAGCGGCGCGGCCAGCCGGTGGAGCTGATGGCCGCGAGTAGGAGCGGTTGGGCGAGCCAGCCGCGGAGGGCCATTGGGGTGCCGGCGCCGTCGGGGGTGCGGAATGCCGGGACGGCTCGCCACGGTGGGCGAAGGCTCAATGGGCGAGCTGCATCGCTGAAAGAGCGGGTTACTGATTGCGGGGAAAGCTCAGCTGGGGTCGAGCTCATCAGCGTGCTCGTCGGTCTCGTTTAGTAGTCGGAGGGTGGCGTGAAGGACAGCGGCGGTGATGGCGAGCA
>DASXNK010000056.1 GCA_036495095.1 Candidatus Dormiibacterota bacterium
CGACCAGTTCAAGGGCATCGACATCATGCGCGCGGTGCGCAGCTTCGATCCCTGCCTGCCCTGCGGTGTGCACCAGTACATCGGCGGCGGCAAGGTCGTCCAGCAGCGTCACTCGCCGACCTTCGGCATCCAGGAGCTGTAACCGCCTGAGCCCCGGCTCAGTACCGGAGCGGGCGAGCAGGAATGGCCTGCTCGCCCGCTTCCTCGTCCAGGCTGCGGTGCTCCGGTGGGGCTACCTCGGCGAGCCCGCGGCTCCCCGGCCTCCCGCCGTCGCCGCGGTGGGCTCGTCGGGGGCGTCGGGATCGATGCGGGTCGGCGCGGTGGCGCGGGCGGCCTCCATCGCGGCGCCGAGCTCCTCGAGCTCCCCGGCGTCGAGGGCCCTGCGGACGCGCGGGAACATGTCCGCCTCCTCCTCGTCGACGTGGTGCTCGACCAGCTCCTTCAGCACCTCGACCTTGGCGTCGTAGCGCTCGTTGTCGGCGGTGAGGGGCTCGAGCTCGGTCACCGCGTGCTTGATGAGGTGGTGCTCCTCCAGGCCCTCGAGGACCTCGTCCTCGATCTTGCGGCCGGCCTCGCGGACTCGCGGATAGAAGACCTGCTCCTCGATCCAGGCATGGACGGTCAGCTCCCGGCAGATCCGTCCGGCGAGCTCCTGCTTGCCGGCGATCGCCCGGTCTCCGAGGGTGCCGTACTTCTCGAACATCTCCTTGACCTTGTCGTGGTCGGCCTTGAGCAGGGCGATCGCATCGGGATTCGGGGACATGGATGGCCTCCTAACGGCTTCGGCTGAGGTGGAAGCGGACGAGCGCGAGGCTCTCCGCGGCGTCCGCGGCGTGCTGGACCTGGGAGGGGGTGGGGCGATGGGCGTCGAGGGCGCTGGCGGCCGCGTGGCGGCACCGCTCCCCGGCCGGGTGGCCCTTCCAGCAGCGCGGGCAGGTGTTCGACTCGGTCATACGATTCACTCCACCCTGTTATATGACAATGTGAGTATAAGTATATAGGGGTGGAGGGTGGCGACGTTCTCTGGCCGGGGGCAGTGGCTCAGTCGCGGCCGTGGCGCAGCTCGGTGGTGCGCGGCCGGAACGCCGTCTGGGCGATGAAGGTGGGCACCAGCGCGGTGAGCACGACGGTCGTGACCAGGATCGAGTACTGGGCGCGGTCGATGTACCCGTGGGTGAGCCCGAACAGCGCCGAGATCGAGCCGAAGGTGAGGCCGGTCGACATCATCATCGTCGTGTACCAGCCCTCCCGCCGGTGGAGCCGGAACCCGACCGTCGCCGGGTACACGCCGGCGACCTTCGCGCCCACCTTGACGCCGAACAGGAGCGCGATCGAGCCCAGGCCGGCGATCACCGCCTGGAGGACGATCAGGGTCCCCGCCTTGAGGAAGAAGAACGGCGTGAGGAAGGAGAAGGCGATGCCGCGGACCCGGCCGGCGAGCTCGGGCTCGGCCTGGAACGTGCCCGCCGCGACCAGGCCGAGGAGGTACGCGGGGAGCACCGCCTCCGACCGCGCCGCGGTGGCCAGCGCCCCGAGCCCGAAGAGGAGCAGGAACACGAACTTGACGTCGGGCTCGCTCATCGCGTGGCCCAGGACCCGGATGACGAAGCGCAGGCTGCGGGGCAGCAGCACCAGCGCGAGCGCGGTGGCGATGCCGAAGGCGATCAGCAGCGAGTTGTAGTTGGCGAACACGATGCCCAGCGCGCCCACCGTGCCGATGTCGCAGACGAAGCAGGCGGTGAGGACCAGCTTCCCCAGGTCGGTGCGGTTGAGCCCGGTCTCCATCATCACCGCGTAGACCACCGCGACCGAGGTGGTGGAGAGGGCGATCCCCGCGATCTGGCTGGCGTGGAACTGCCAGTGGAGGACGTGCAGCGCGAACGCCCAGGCGGCGGCGAAGGGGAAGGCGAAGCCGACGGCGCCGATCACCAGGCTGGGCGCGAGGAAGCGGCGCAGCGAGGCGGGGTCGATCTCGGTCCCGGCGAGGAAGGTCAGCAGGATGCTGCCGACCCCGGCGAGGAAGGTGATCCAGTCCGTCGGCGTCATGCCGAGCAGGTTGCCCCCGACCACGCCGGCGAGGATCTCGACGAGCGCGACCGACAGCCCGATGCGCAGCGAGACGACGCTCGCCAGGAACGCCATGCCGACCCACAGCGCGGCGATGCCGTAGGTCGTGTTCAGGCTGTCGAGGAAGCTCAGATGGAGCGGGCAGCAGCTCACGGGCGCACTCCTACCAGATATGGCTGGTAGGGCCCATCAGACCGGGCGGCCACGGGCGGGACCCATCGCAGATCGGGTTGTGACCCCCGATCCGGGGGCGAGGATAGCACGCCATTTGGCGTGAACACGGGTCCGCGATCGGGTCAGAGGGAGGCGAGCGCCGCGACGTAGCGGTCGGCGAAGCGGCGGGCGGCGCCGGCGCTCAGCAGCGGATGCCGGTAGCGGAAGACGAGGTGCAGCCGCCCCTCGGCGGTGACCGCGCCCACCGCCACCCCCAGGGGCATCCGGCAGGGCGGCGAGAAGAGGAGCTCGACGGTGCTGCCCGCGTCCGGTCCGAACGACGGCATCTCGTCGATGCGGCCGAGGTTGGACAGCATCGCGGTGTCGACGAGGCGGTTCCCGGTGAGCCAGAGCAGGGGGGTGGTGGCCTGCTTCATCCACAGCGGCACCCGCGGCGACAGCGCCAGCACCTCGATCAGCGCCGCCCCGGTGCCGAACCGCTTCATGTGCCCGGTCTGCTCGGTGACCGCTCCGAGGGCGCCGCCGGCCCGGTCGCGCCGGCTGGTCGAGATCGTCGCCATCAGCGAGAAGTTGCTCACCACCTCGTCGCGCCACCCGGGTGGCCGGAGGTTGACCGGGAGCATGACGCCGATGCGCCCGCAGCCGGTCCCGTGCTCCTCGTTCCAGCCGGCGATGGCGAGGTGGAGGCCGGCGAGGAGCAGGTCGTTGAACGTCCCCCGGTGCCGGACACCGAGCAGGGCATCGGTCTGCGCTGTGGACAGCTTGATGGTGTGCAGGCCGTACCCGGGCCGGTCGCTCCCCTGGTCGGGAGCCACCCGGGCGGGCGCGGCGACCAGGTCCCGCGCCTTGCGGAGCAGGGTGTACACCCGTCGCCAGCGGTGGGCCGCGTGGCCGGCGCCGAGCCCGGCCTGCAGGTTCCGCGCCGACGCGAGGTCGAGGTCCGGCACCGGGTCGGGCTCGCCGGCGTAGGCGCGCGCGATCGAGCGCAGGATGCGCAGGGCGCCGAAGCCGTCGGTGGCGGCGTGATGGACGTTCAGCATCAGCACGTCGCCGCCGGGGTGGTGGATCAGCCGCACCCGCAGTGGGGGCGATTCGACGAGGGGGACGCCGAGGCTCTGGGCCGCGTCCCGTTCCCGCCCCAGGCCGGCGTCGTCGGCGCAGTCGACCACCCGCACCGGGTCCAGGTCGAGGGTGCCGGTGACCTCCCAGTGGTAGCCGCGGTCCCAGAGCCGGGAGGTCGCCCGCCGG
Organism: Candidatus Dormiibacterota bacterium; assembly: GCA_036495095.1. Classification (NCBI taxonomy): domain Bacteria; kingdom Bacillati; phylum Candidatus Dormiibacterota; species Candidatus Dormiibacterota bacterium. Next base: position 3,490 of record DASXNK010000056.1, read on the forward strand.
GCGCGGCCCATCGGGTGACGAGCCAGCGCCGCCGCGACCGCGGCGCGCAGCCGGCCCTCGTCGAGGGCTCCCGCCACCCGCAGCTCCAGGTGGATCGACCACGGCTCCGCGTCGCTGTCGAGCAGCAGCACCGCCTCGTCGACGACGTTGAAGGCGAGGCGCTGAAGGCCGGTCAGGGGGCGCCGTGCCGCGCCTCGCGCGCGACCGCCGCGAAGAACGGAGCGCCCCACGCCCCGATCGACGCCAGCGAGGTCACGATGATCGCGGCGTCGATGATCTCGCGTCCCGGGCTCTCCCAGTACACGTCCTCCATGTTCAGCCACAGCGCGATCTCGTCGAGGGTCAGGGCCGAGCCCACCCCGTACACGAGCGTCGTCAGCCGCAGCAGCCGGCGGTCGTCCCGCCGCTTCCAGCTGGCGAGGTGGAGCCAGGCGTGGCCGCTGCCGACGAGCATGAGGATCCCGAAGACCTGATGGTGGACGTGGAGGCCCTGGACCTTCACGCTCTTGATCGGGCCGAGGCCGTGGTACATCAGCCGGGTGATGCCCCGGGTGATCATGAAGGTGATGAAGAAGGACACCCCGGACAGGAACAGCAGCTCCCGTCGCGGCTCCTCGAGATGGACGCGGTACAGCTGGGGGATGCGGCGAAGAGGAATGCGCATCCCCGAGTTGTAGGGTATTCAGGCCCCCTCGAGCCACTCCACGGCCCACACCGGCACCACCGCCTCACCCCTGCCGCCGACGGTGGGCCGCACCGACACCACCGGGGCGTATGGCATCTTCGAGACCAGCCTCCCGGTGGTCACGTCACCCTTGCGGACGGCGGTGCGCTTGAAGGTGCCGACCCGGGCCGCGGTGAGCAGCCGGCAGGGGCGATAGGTGGTGAAGTCGTCGGCCTGGGGCATGTGGCTCCTCCGGTTGTTGTGACGTGCTCGGGTTCCCTGAGCACTACGCGGCCGGAGGCGTGGCGGATGATTCGGGCGTGACCCGGCGGGGATCGGTCAGGAACCGGCGCACCGCGACCAGCGCCCAGACCCCCTCGACGACGCCGAACGGCCAGGTGCCGCCGGCGAAGCCGTAGACGCTGGACAGCGCGCAGCCGGCCGCGAAGCCGAGGACGTATCGCGGCCCCCGGTCCTCCCATGCGTACATGGCCATCATGAAGGTGAGGGCGAGGATGCCATAGACCGTCGTCGGGCTCATCGACCGGCGCCGAGCACGGCGACCCGCAGCGCCCGGTCAGCCATGCGCGGTCACCGGCGCCGGCGGGGGCGCGGCCCTCCGGAGGTGCTCCAGGGCCATGTCGAGCGCGATCCGAAGGGGCGCGACGCTCCGTGCGGTCTTGGAGAGGAGCAGACCTCCCTGGATGGCGGACAGGGTCGCGATCCGCAGCGCCCCGACGTCGGCGCCGGCGGCGATGAGGCCGGCGCCGGCCAGCCTCTCGATGGTGTCGCCGATGGCGCCCTCCCACGAGCCGAAGCCCGCGTCGATGATCCGTCGAGCCTCCATGTCGGTGTCGGCGAGCTCGGCCCCCAGGGTTCCGAGGGGGCAGCCGCCCGCGCACCGCCTGCCCTCCTGGATGGTGACGATGAGGTCGAACCAGCGGCGGATCCCGTCCCAGTCGGCGATCCCGGCGAGCTCCCGGCGGTGGGTCTCGAGGACGGATCCGACCTGGAACCGGATCACCGCGTCGACCAGCCCGAGCCGGTCACCGAAGTAGTGATAGAGCTGGCTCTTGCCGGCTCCCGCAGCCGCCAGCACCTCCTCGATGCTGGTGGCGGCCACGCCGTTGCGGGCCATCAGCCCGGCCGCGACCGCGAGGATGCGGTCGCGGGAGGCGCGACCCCGAGGGGTGAGCGGGAGGTCTCCCATCTCCTGACTGTACCATCCAGTCCAGTAGAAGTGGACCGATAGGTACAACACGAGGGTGTGTGGGCGTCACCGGCGCATACAGGCGGCGCCGAGCAGCAGGTGCGCAGCCCCAACTCGAGGTTGGTCATCGTGGGACTTCCTCAGTGACCGAGCACCAGCTGGATCGCCTTGACCGAGCGCCGCCGCGGCCAGCGGCACGTGGCCGACCCCGGTCACCGCCCCCAGGCGCACCACCATCTCCTGGTTGACGAGGGATTGCGTTCTCGCGAAACCGTCACCCGGGCAGCTCCACCAGCCGGCCGGGGATGTCGGCGTCCTCGTCCACGTGATAGCTGGCGCAGATCCGGTGATAGCCGTCGGCGATGGTCAGCGCGCGGCCGGCGGAGAGCTCTCCGCGCACCAGCAGCACCGGGGCGAGGGCCTCCCCGCTCTTCATCTTCCTGGTGTCGTTGACCACCTCGGGGTCGTCGACGGGGAGGAGCGGCAGCCCGCTGGCGCGGAGCAGGTCGTTGGCGCGGTGATGCGTCGTCGGAGACCCGCGAAATGCGTCCACGACGGCCGGCACCGCCGCCGGCGGCAGGAGCAGGCCGAGATAGGCTGCCGCCGCCGGATAGTCGTGCGCCAGCGGCTCCGCCGCCCAGGTCACCTTCGGCGGCTTCGGCTTGGCCATGCGTCCTCCTCCTACCATGCGGTCAGCCCACGCCCGGGCCGCCCGTGACCGATGACTTTCGGCCCCGCCCGCGGTCTCATGGGCATCCGTCCACCAGGCGCCGGGTGACCGGCGTGACCAGGAGATACCACCTTGGGCCGACCGGTCGTGCACTTCGAGATCATGGGCAGCGATGCCGCCAGGCTGCGGTCGTTCTACTCCGGCCTCTTCGACTGGAGCATCGACGCCGAGAACCCGATGAACTATGGGATGGTCGACCGCGCCGCCAACCAGAGCGCCGAGGGCATCGGCATCGGCGGCGGGATCGGGGCCCTGCCCGAGGGCATGGGTGGCGGCCACGTCACCGTCTACGTCGAGGTCCCCGACGTGGAGGCGGCGCTCACCACCGCGGTGAGCCTCGGAGGCACCCGCCTGATGGGGCCGGAGACGATCATGGAGGGGATCGAGATCGGGCTCCTCAACGATCCCGAGGGCCACATGATCGGGGTCATCAAGGGCCGGTCGTAGGCCTCCCCGCAGCCGCGAGGGCCCCGCGCGCCGGGGCCCTCGGATGCGGCGGTGTCCCTATCATGGACCCCCTTCGGAGCAGGGTCCTGGGGGACGCCGAGGACGGGGAGGAACGATCCGAATGACTGATCCGGCGGCTGCGGATCACGCGGCGGACCTCGAGCGCCGGCTGGAGCCGCATCGGGTCGAGCTGACCGGGTACGCATACCGGATGCTGGGCTCGGCCTCCGACGCCGAGGACGCCGTCCAGGAGACGATGGTCCGGGCCTGGCGCAGCCTCGATCGCTTCGAGGGCCGGGCGACGCTGCGGTCGTGGCTCTATCGGATCGCGACCAACGTCTGCGTCGACATGCTGAACGGGAGGGAGCGCCGCGCCCGCCCCATGGATCTCGGAGCGGCGGTGACCGCCGACGCCGCCCTCGGCGCCCCGCACTCCGAGGCGACCTGGATCCAGCCGATCCCCGACGGTCGCGTCCTCCCCACCGGTGGCGACCCCGCCGAGGTGGTGGTCCTGCGCGACAGCGTCCGTCTCGCCTTCGTGGCCGCGCTGCAGCACCTCCCGCCGCGTCAGCGCGCGGTGCTCATCCTGCGGGAGGTGCTGCAGTGGCGGGCGACCGAGGTCGCCGAGCTGCTCGACACCACCGTCGCGTCGGTCAACAGCGCGCTGCAGCGGGCGCGCTCGACGGTGGCCGCCGGCGTCACCGTGGGGGAGCCGTCGGTGCCCGCCGGCGAGGCGGAGCGCTCGCTCCTCGCCCGGTACGTCGACGCCTTCGAGCGCTACGACATCGAGTCGCTCACCTCGCTGCTCCACGAGGACGCCACCATGTCGATGCCGCCGTACGCGCTCTGGCTCCGGGGCCGGGTCGACATCGGCCGCTGGCACCTGGGGACCGGAGCCGGATGCCGCGGGTCGCGACTGGTCCCGACCGCCGCGAACGGGATGCCCGCCTTCGGCCAGTACCACCCCGCCGAGCCCGGAGGGGGTCACGAGCCCTGGGCGCTCCAGGTCCTCGAGATCTCAGGGGGCGAGATCGTCGGCCTCAACGCGTTCCTCGACACCGCGACCATCTTCCCGCGCTTCGGCCTGCCACCCCGGCTGGACCCCTGAGTCCCGGCAGAGCGGCACGACCTCACCGAGGCCGACCAGGTCGAGCAGCTCCCGCAGCGGGCCCGACGCATTGCGGAGCCGGACCCGGCGCCCGCGCCGCCGCGCGGTGAGCTGGAGGCGCGCGAGGGCGTCGACCGTGACCGCGTCGGCCTCGACGACGCCGCCCACGTCGCAGACGACGTCACCGGCGCCGAGGGCCGGCAGCGTCCGCAGCAGCCGCCTGCACAGGCCGCGCACGTCACCGGGCCGGATCCGCCCGCAGATGACCATGGCCGTCGCCTGCCAGCTGTCCTGATCGGTCACCACCGCCTCCTGGGGCTGTCCTCCACGAGCTCAGACCGGCGCCGAGGCCGGAACTCATCGGTCCCGGCCGCGCTCGGCTTCGGTTGCGAACAGGAACCGTTCTCGCTAGAATCAGCGCTCATGGTCACCGAGGCACACCGCCGGAGGCGTGACCACCGGGGGGTGGTCGTCGGCGTCATCGCACTGCTCGCGCTGACGATGTCGGCATGCGGAAGCGCCGCGAGCAGCACGTCGACGGGTTCGCAGCCGTCGGGCAGGCACCTCAACGTGGTCGCTGGGGAGAACTTCTGGGGCAGCGTCGCCACCCAGCTGGGCGGCTCGCAGGTGACCGTGAAGAGCGTGGTCACCGACCCCAATGCCGATCCTCACGACTACCAGTCCGACCCCGCGACTGCACGTGCGTTCGCCAACGCCGACTACGTGATCCTCAACGGCGCCGGCTACGACTCCTGGGCCGACAAGCTGCTGTCCGCCAATCCGAACAGCAGGCGGAAGGTCTTCACCGTTGCCGGCCTGCTGGGCAAGAAGGAGGGCGACAACCCGCACTTCTGGTACAGCCCGGACTACGTCGTGAGGGTGGCCGACCGGATCTCCGCGGACCTCAGGTCGATCGACTCCGCCGACAGTGACCACTACGCCGCCCAGCGGTCCGCCTTCACCGCCGCGCTCGGCCCGTACCTGAACCGCATCGCGGCGATCAGGGCCAGGTTCACCGGTCAGAAGGTGGCGGCCACGGAGACCATCTTCGAGTACATGGCCGCGGCGACGAGCCTGGTCCTGGTCAGCCCGCCGGAGTTCATGAAGGCGGTGGCCGAGGGCAACGACCCGCCCGCCGACTCGGTGGCCGCCTTCCAGCAGGCGATCACGACGAAACAGGCGACCGCCCTGGTCTACAACGTGCAGACGTCGACGGACGTGACCAGCACGATCAAGCAGATGGCGGTCCAGCAGGGCATCCCGGTGGTCGCCGTCAGCGAGACGCTGCAGCCCCCGGACGCCACCTTCCAGGAATGGCAGCTGGGTCAGCTCAACGCCCTCTACAACGCGCTCAACGCCAAAGCCCTGGCGAGGTGACGGACAGGGCGGCCGCAGCCCCGGCCCTCGCCGACCGCCCCCCGACCTCGGGGATGTCGAGGCAGCCCGCCGGGTCGGCCGCGATCCGGCTGAGTGACGCCGGGGTCGCCCACGGGCGCCGCTTCATCTGGCGGCACGCCGACCTCGAGGTGCAGCCCGGCGAGTTCACCGTGGTGCTGGGACCCAACGGCGCGGGCAAGACCACCCTGCTCCGGGTCCTGCTCGGCCTCCACCCGCTGAGCGAGGGCACCGTCGAGGTGCTCGGCGGGCCCCCGCGCCGGGGCCGCCACGCGGTCGGGTACGTGCCCCAGCGCCGCACCCTCGACTCCGACCTCACCGTGCGCGGCCGCGACCTGGTCGCGCTGGGCGTGGACGGGAACCGCTGGGGGATCCCGCTGTCCTCCGCATCCGCGCGGCGCAAGCGCGCGCTCGTCGAGTCCGCCCTCGAGGCGGTGGGCGCGACCGGGTACGCCGGCCGTCCCGTCGGCCGCCTCAGCGGCGGCGAGCAGCAGCGCCTGCTCCTCGCCCAGGCGCTGGTGACCGAGCCCCGCCTGCTGCTCCTCGACGAGCCGCTCGCCAGCCTCGACATCCGCAGCCAGGGGGTGATCACCGCCCTGGTGGCCGGGCTCGCCCGGGAGCGCGGGATCACCGTCGTCCTGGTCGCGCACGACGTCAATCCGCTGGTGTCGTTCCTCGACCGCGTCGTCTACGTGGCCGGCGGCGCCATGGTGTCGGGGCGTCCCGACGAGGTGATCACGACCGAGACCCTGAGCGCCCTCTACGACTACCCGGTCGAGGTGATTCGGGACAGTCGCGGCCGCATCGTGGTGGTCGGCCTCGACGACTGCGACTCCCACCACCACTGAGCGTGACCCGGTCGCACTTCAGCTGGAACGTGGTCGACGACTGGCAGCAGCTGGTCCATTACGACTTCATGCGCCACGCGCTGCTCGCCGGCGGCATCGCCGCGGTGCTGTGCGGGGCGGTCGGCTGCTTCGTGGTGCTGCGTGGCCTCTCCTTCGCCACCGACACCCTCACCCACGTCGGTTTCGCCGGCGCCTCCGGGGCGGTGGTCGTCGGCCTCAGCCCGGTGGTGGGACTGCTCGGCCTCACCGCCCTGATGGCGGCCGCCCTCGCCGCCCTGGAGCAGCGGCTGCGCGGCCGCGACGTCGTCATCGGGATGATCCTGGTCCTGACCCTGGGGCTGGGGCTGCTCTTCCTCCGCCTCTACCGCGGCTCCTCGAACGAGACCTACGCGCTGCTCTTCGGCTCCATCCTCGCGCTCAGCCCGCGCGACGTCGTGGTGGTCGCGGTGGGGGCGCTGATCGCCCTCGCGGCGCTGGTGGCGATCTTCCGGCCGCTGCTGTTCGCCTCGCTCGACGAGGAGCTCGCGGAGGCGCGCGGGGTGCCGGTGCGCGCGGTCGCGACCGCCTTCCTGCTGGTCCTCGCGGTCGCCGTCACCGCCGCCACCCAGGTGATCGGCGCGCTGCTCGCCGTGGCCCTGCTCATCGCCCCAGGGGCGACCGCGCAGCGGCTCACCACCCGGCCGGTGGTCTGGGTGCTGCTCTCGGTCGCGATCGGGCTCGGGGTCACCTGGACCGGCCTCGCCCTCGCCTTCTGGCAGCCCTACCCGGCGAGCTTCTTCATCACCTCGCTGTCGACGCTCACCTACCTCGCCACCCGGCTGCTCACCGCCGGCGTGGTGCCCGCCCGGCTGCGGGCGGCGGGGCGCCCCGCCGCGGCCGCGGACAGCTGAGGATGCGATCGCTCGCCGACACCCTCACCAACGCCCCCTTCTCGTGGAACCCGGTGGACGACCTGAACCAGCTGTTCCTCTACCAGTTCATGCGCAGCGCGTATCTCGCGGGCACCGCCACCGCGATCGTCGGCGGCGTGGTCGGGTACTTCGTGGTGCTGCGAGGCCTGAGCTTCGCGGGTCACTCGCTCTCGCTGATGGGGTTCGCGGGGGCCACCGGGGCCAGGGTCGCGGGCGTCGACCCGCTGGTGGGCCTGCTCGCCGTCGATGGCGCCGGCGCGCTGCTGATCGGGGCCCTCGCCCGGCGTCCCCGCGGGCGCGACGTGGTGGTCGGCATCGTGCTCACCGGCACGCTGGGGCTCGGGCTGCTGTTCCTGTCGCTCTCGCGAGCCAGTCAGGCCCAGCCCGTCCTGGTCGGCGACGTGCTCGGCATCAGCTCCGCCGAGGTCGGCGTCGTCGAGGTGGCGGCGGCGCTGATCGTCCTCCTCGTCGCCGTCGCCTTCCGCCCGCTCCTGCTCTCGTCGCTCGACGAGGAGGTGGCGGAGGCGCGGGGCGTGCCCACCCGCGCGATGTCACTGCTGCTGCTGCTGGTCCTCGCCGCGACCACCGCGGTGGCGACGCCCATCGTCGGTGTGCTGCTCAC
>DASXNK010000057.1 GCA_036495095.1 Candidatus Dormiibacterota bacterium
TCGAACCCTCTCCCTCCACCCCCGCTACTCCGACACGAGGAGGTTGATCACCGCGTCGTACGCATCGGTCGCGGTGAGGTGCGAGTAGACGTGCTCGATCATCCGCAGCCCGCTGTGCCCCAGCACCTGGGCGAGCTGGACCGGGTTCATCCCCTTCCGCAGCGCCTCGGTCGCGCAGGAGTGCCGCAGCAGGTGAGGGTGCACCCGCTTCTTCAAGCCGGCCCGCTCGGCGGCGCCGCGCATCACTGGAGCACCCCGCTCGTCGAGAGCGCCGCGAAGTCGCCGTGGGCGCTCCGGCGCAGCGCAAGGAACAATCGGTCACTGTGGGTGTCCGCCGTCCGCCCCCGCAGGTACCGATCGAGCCGCCGCACCAGGGGAGGCGCGAGCGGCACCAGCCGCTCCTTCGACCCCTTCCCCCGCACCTTGAGGAACGTCCGCCGGTCCTGGGAGCGAATGATGTCCTCCGGCCGCAGCCCGCAGAGCTCGCCCACCCGGAGCCCCGTGTCCGCCAGCAGCCGGATGATCAGCTTGTCCCGTTCCGTCGGCGCCGCATCTTCGAGGCGCTCGATCTCCTCCCGGGAGAGCACGTCGAGCACCCGGCGGGTCAGCCGGGGCAGCTGCGGCGTCGCCTTCACCGCCTCCCCCGCCTTCGCCGCCCATTTCAGGAACTGTCGCACCGCCTCACGTAGCTGTGGACGGTGTCCTTCGAGAGCGGCTTCCCCCGCTTGCCCCCCTCCTCGAGGAGCCCGGAGGTGAACCGGTCGAGCGCCCGCTGGTCCAGCTGGTCGACCGTCTCGATGCCGACCCGGGCGCACCAGGGCAGGAACACCTCCTGGAGGCTATAGGCGCAGGCCTGGCTCACCGTCGAGGGCGCCAGCCCCCGGGCCCGGCAGGAGGCGAGGTAGTCGCGGACCAGCCCCTCGAGCAGCGTCGGCGCCGGCGGCGCCGCAACCTTCAGGTTTGGGCATCTTGAGGCCTCTCGACGGCCGTTTCAAGACCGAGCAGGCAACCGCTGCAACTGAACTCGGAGAGGACCGGTGGAGCGGGAGACGAGACTCGAACTCGCGACATCCAGCTTGGAAGGCTAGCGCTCTACCAACTGAGCTACTCCCGCTCGGAGAAGCTCAGGATACCGGTGGCGGGGGCTCGGAGTGCGTCCGGGTGCTCTCGTCGACCCAGACGGCGCCGCCCTCACCGTGCTCCTTCTTCCAGATGGGGACGTCGGATTTGAGGGTGTCGATGGCGTAGCGGCAGGCCTCGAAGGCCTCGGCGCGGTGGGGGGCGGAGGCGCTCACGACCACGCTGGCCTCACCGATCTCCAGGGTGCCGGTGCGGTGCCAGAGGGCGACGGCGGTGGCGCCGGTGCGGCGCAGCGCCTCCTCGCCGATGAGGCGCATCCGGGGCTCGGCCATCTCCGGATAGGCCTCGTACTCGAGGCGCTCGACGGCGCGGCCCTCGGCGTGGTTCCGCACCACCCCGGTGAAGGTGCACACCCCGCCGTCCTCATCGGTGCGAACCAGCGCCTCCGCGGCGGCGGCGTCGAGCACGTCGGTGGTGAGCAGCACGTGGACCCCGGGCCGTCCGCCCTCGGGGGTGCCGCCGGCGACCGGGGGGATGAAGGCGACCGAGTCGCCCGAGCGCACCGGGTCGTCCCAGCCGGCGTACTCCTCGTTGACGGCGACCCGCACCCCGGCGTCGCCGCCGCGCAGCCGGGGGTGCCGCTCCACCGCCGCGTCCCAGACGCTTCGGACCGTCGCGCCGGTGGGCACGGTCAACTCCAGCGACCGCTCCGCGGCGAGCTCGCGGAGCCGGGCGAAGAGGAGCACCTGCACGGTCAGCGCTACGGCCATGGGACCCGAGAGTACGCCACCGGCGCGGGCAGGCGTCGCCGGCTCAGGTGCGGAAGAGGTCGCGGGCGGGGTCCCGCTGGAGCTCGGCGGAGCCATTCCCCTCCCCCTCCCAGCGCAGCCCGCGCACCACGGCCACGGGCACCCCGTCGACCTTGCCCATCACCAGCTCCGCCGCGGACGCGATCTCGTCGGCGCTGGCGAGGACCGAGGCGTTCATCAGCTGGCCGGAGCTGTCGACCAGACCGCGGTGGTCGGTGAGCGCGGGCATCCCGGCGACCCCGATGGCGACGTTGACCTGGGCCTCACGGAAGGGCCGGCCGAAGCTGTCGCAGACGACCACGCCGAGGGGGCCGCCGCCGGCGGCGGCGAGCCAGGCGGCGCGGAGGGCGGCCGCCGAGCCGTCGGGGTCGCGGGGCAGGAGGGTGACGGTGTCGGTGCCCGGGACGTTGCTGCGGTCGACCCCGGCGTTGGCGCACACCAGGCCGGTCACGGTCTCGCAGACCAGAACCCCGGGGCCCGCCCGGAGCACCCGCCGGGTCTCGCCGAGCACCACCTCGGTCAGCCGGGGGTCACCGCCGGTGCGCTCGGCGAGCTCGACCGCGGCGGCGGAGGGCGAGACCGAGTCCAGCTCGACGAGCCGGCCCTCCGCCTTGCTCACCACCTTGTGGGTGACCACCACCACGTCCCAGGGGCGCAGCGCGAGCGCTGAGCGGTCGACGGCGGCGAGCACCAGGGCGGCGAGGTCGTCGCCGGGCCGCAGCTCGGGGAGCCCACGGACGGCGTGGATCTCGAGCGCCCCGGCGGCGCGGACTCCCGGTGCGGGAGCGGTCAGCCGACCGCCCGCCGTCCCGCCAGACCGAGCTGGCGGAGCACGTGGAAGGTCGCGGTGGGCCGGGGATCGGAGATCACCCCGACCAGGTCCTCCGGGCGGTCGCAGTCGATCCGCAGCGAGGGCAGGTCGAGCACCTCGAAGCGCAGCCGCTCGGCCTCGGCGGCGGCCCGGTGACGTTCCAGGGAGTTGGGACCGAACCGCCAGATGTCGACGTCGAGCGGGCGCAGCGCCGCGGCGTTGGTGCCCTTGCCCTCGGCGTCGGGGGCACAGAGCAGGAAGCGGCCCCGCCGCATCGCCCGCTCCATGAGGGTGTGGAGGTCGTCGATGTCGAGCATCGCGCAGTCGGCGGCGATGGTCACCACCGCGGTGTGGCCTCGCTCCAGCGCCCAGGCGACCCCGGCGCGGAGCGCCGCGCTCTGACCGGCGCCGCGCTCGCGCACCACCGCCATGTCGTTGCGGGCGGCGAGGCGCGCCACCTCGGCGTCGCCGGCGACGACCACGCAGCGCGAGCGCTGGACCGCCCGTCCGGCGACCCTCAGGGTGTCTCCGGCCATCGCCAGGGCGAGCAGCCGCCGCTCCTCGCCGCCAAGCCGGCTGCTGAGGCGCTGCTTGGCGCCGAGCGTCGCCTTGATGGGGATGATCAGAGCGGGTCCGCTCACCGCAGGCATCCTCCCTCCGCACAGGCGGGCAGCCCCGCCCCGTCGTCGTCGAACCCGAGCTGGTCGCGCACCACCGCGGCCAGCGACACCGCCGCCTCCAGGCGGTCCATCACCGTCTCGGCGAGCACCGCGCGCATCCCCAGCGCCTCGACCCCGGGCACCGAGAGGGCGTCGCGCCGGTCGACCACCATCATGGCGCAGAAGTCGGCGTAGAGGCTGCCGACCCCGGCCGGGCCGGCCTCGACGCCGGCGTGGTGCAGCATCGCCACGGTGGGGCCCTTGAGCGCCCGCCCGTTGACCACCGGGCTGACCGCGACCGACTGGGGCACGGCGCGCAGGGCCTCGCGGATGCCCGGTACCGCGAGGATGGGGCCGATGCTGATCACCGGGTTGCTGGGGCAGACCACGACCGCGTCCGCCTCGGCGATCGCCTCGAGCACGCCGGGCGCGGGCCGCGACCGCTCGGCGCCCTCGAAGCGGATCGCCTCGATCTCCGGAGCGCAGCGCTCGCGCACGAAGTACTCCTGGAAATGAAGCTCGCCGAGCCCGGCGCAGCGGACCCGGGTGGTCACCGGGTCGTCGCTCATCGGCAGCACCCGCGCGGCCACCCCCAGCGCACGGCACTGGGCCGCCGTCACCTGCGAGAGCGGCTGCCCGGCGCGGCGGCGCTCGGTGCGCCAGACGTGGGTGCCGAGGTCGCGGTCGCCGAGCTGGAACCAGGTGTCGTCGCCGAGGAGCTCGAGCATCGTCAGCGCCTGCCAGGTCTCGCCGCGCAGGCCCCAGCCGCGCTCCTCGTCGTGGACGCCGGCGAGGCCGTACACCACGCTGTCGATGTCGGGCGAGACCAGCAGCCCGTGACGCTGGACGTCGTCCGCGGTGTTGACGATCACGGTGATTCCGGCCGGGTCGATGACCCGGGTCAGCCCTCGGAGGAACTTCGCGGCACCGGTTCCACCGGCCAGCGCGACCACCCGGGGGAACGGCGGAACCACGGCGAGGGGGCGGGACGATCGGGGCGTCGATGCGGGCATCGAACGGGGCCTCCGCACTCCTGGATCCAGCCTGCCGGGGCTCTCCCGCCACGCCGCCCTCCGCGGGTAGCACAGAGCCTGCAGTGTACCGGAGAGGTCAGCCGGCGCCGGTCTTGATCGCTCGCAGGCTCAGCAGGACGACCGCGACGCAGCCGCCGAGCAGCGCCAGGTGCTCGCCGCGCTCGTCGCTGCGCGAGCCGATGAGCATCGCCGCGGGGAGCGACAGCAGCACCGCCGGCCCGTAGATGAAGTGGAGGCTGTCATGGGGCCGGTTCCCGCCCACGGCGAGGGCGATCCCGAGCACCGCCTGCACGGCGATCACCGCCTCGCTCAGCATCACGTAGACGCGCAGCCCTGGGCTGGCGGTGCGCCGGAAGACGCACCACGCAGCCCAGAGGGCGCCCACGACGCCCAACAGCTGGACCCCCTCGGCGAGCCGCTGGTGAACGGTGACCATCAGCGCGCGCCCCGGTGAGGGCCCGCGTCGGTGGTCACGCTCGGGATCGCGCCGCGGTCAGGAGCAGGACTTGGCGGTGCCGGCCTGGTCGGCGGTCTGGAAGCTGTGGCCGCAGCCGCAGGTCTTCACCGCCTGGGGGTTGTTGACGGTGAACCCGCCACCCATGAGCGCGTCGACGTAGTCGATCTCGGCGCCGTCGATGTACTGGGCCGAGAAGGAGTCGACGTACACGGCGAGTCCTTCGAACTCGGCCACGTCGTCATCGGGACGCGGGGGGTTCTCGTCGAGGCCCATCCCGTAGGAGAAGCCAGAGCACCCACCATCCTGGACGAACACGCGGAGACCGACCTTCTGACCCGGCTCACTGCTCGAGACCAGGTTCTTGAGCTGGGAGAGGGCTGCTTCGCTGACGGTGACCATGCTGCTGGAACCTCACAGTTCAGAAATATCCGACAGGTGCCGACCACGGGGCGAGCCCTGACGGCGACTCTACTGTACCGCCTGACGCCGTCCCGAAACCCTCCGTAGCGTGTATTTCTCGGCGGCCACTCGAACGAGTGTACGCCGCGCGCCCCCTCAGACCTTGCGGTACTCGGGCACCCAGGAGCCGTCGTCGAGCCGGCGGAAGTCCTGGAACAGGCCCGGCGCCTCCGCCACCATGAGCTCGGCGAGCGTCCCGAAGATCAGGCGCATCTCCTCCTCCGCTCCCGGGGCGGTGCGCATCTCGATGACGTGGCGCAGGGTCCGCAGGTTCATGGTCATCACCAGGTCGGTGCTCAGCCCGCACGGGGCCAGCCGCCGGAGCGCCGACGTGACCTCCTTCTTGACGTGGAAGGGGATGCCCTGGGCGTCGATCTCGAGCGCCCGGGCCGCCTCCACCTGGAACTCCTCCAGCCGCTCGACGATCTCGACGCACTCGCGCCGCAGCGGCTCGAGCGCGGGCGGGATGCGGAAGCCGATGTCCACCAGCCGGACGTAGCGGAGGCTCTCCTGGCTGTAGGCGGCGCCGGCGCGGTGGCGGACGATCTCATGGGTCGCGACCCGAGATACGTCGCGGAGCGCGAACGAGTAGCTGGCATGCTCGAGGACGCTGCCATGGGCGCTGCGAAGGATGTTCGCGAAGTACTCGCGGCGATCGCTCCGCACCCGGGTCACGTTGGGGTTGAGCCCCGGCTCCCAGCTGCGGTAGCAGGCCCGGCCGGCGAACTCGACGAGGAGCTCGCCGGGATTGACCGCCCCCTCGCCCTCGGCGAGGCGCCGGTCGAGCCAGGAGGCGCCGCCCACCTGCTCGAGGTAGGCGCGCATGCCCTCGAGATCGATCGAGGGCCGGGCGAGGAGATGGACGGACGGGCTGGTCTCGTGCATCGGGAACGGATGTTCGCAGATCGGTGGGCGCCCCTGCAGGGGCGGGACGGCGGTCCCCCTACAATGCGCCGCGATGGCCGAGCACGTCGTGGCTCCGCGCTTCCTCGCCGACGTGTACGAGGCCGCGAGCCGCTGCAACAAGTGCTCGCTCTGCCAGGCGGTGTGCCCCACCTACCTGGTGAACCCGGTCGAGTGGGAGACGGCGCGGGGCCGGGTGGCGCTGGTGCGCGACGCCATCGAGGGCAGGCTCGAGCTCCGCGACATCGCCGACGGCCCGCTGAGCACCTGCCTCACCTGCAACAACTGCGTGGCGGCCTGCGCCCCCGGGGTGCCCACCGGCGACATCGTCAGCCGCGCCCGCCAGGAGCTCCACGAGCAGGAGGGGCATCCCGCCGGCCGGACCCTGGTGCTCCGCTCGGTCCTCCCCCATCCGCGGATGCTCGGCCTCGCCCACCGGCTCTCCCGCACCGCCCAGGTGACCGGCCTTCACGCCCTGGCGCGCCACTCCGGGCTCACCCGCTGGCTCGGCACCGCCGGGGCCTTCATGGAGCACCTCGGCCCGCTGCCGGCGCGCACCGCCCACCATCGCGCCCGCGCGATCCCCGCCGCCGAGGGCACGCCCCGGGGCCGGGTGGCGCTCTTCGTCTGCTGCTACCAGAACGTGGCCGCACCGGAGGCGACCGAGGCGGTGATGCGGGTGCTCGCCGCCAGCGGCTTCGAGGTGGTGGTGCCGCGGCTGGGCTGCAGCGGCCTCCCCGCCCGGAGCCTGGGCGACCGCGACGCGGAGCTCGACATGGCGCGCCGCAACGTCGCGCGGCTGCGCGACCTCGAGGTCGACGCGCTGGTCGGCGACGTCACCTCGTGCACCGGCCAGGTCCAGCGCTACGGCGACCTGCTCCACGCCGAGCCGCCGCTGGCCGCCGCCGCCGCCGCGGTGGCGTCGCGCACCTGGCGGGTCGCGGAGTTCCTCGACCGTGCCGGCCTCGCCGCCCCGATGGGCCCGCTGCGCTGGCGGGTGGCCTACGACGAGCCGTGCTCACTGCCGCTCGGCGGCGACGCCCGCGATGCGCCCTACCGGCTGCTGGCGTCGATCCCCGCGCTGCAGCTCCGGCCGCTGGCCGAGGCCGCGATGTGCTGCGGCGGCGCCGGCGACTACTTCCACCGCGAGCCCGAGCGCAGCGCCGCCATCCTCGCCCGGAAGCTCAACAACGCCGCCGCCAGCGGCGCCGAGGTGCTGGTGACCGACAACATCTCCTGCCTCACCCAGCTCCGCGAGGGCGCCCGGCGGCACGCCCCCGGCCTGCGGGTGCTGCATCTCTTCGAGGTCCTGCAGGCGTCGATGGAGAGCGCGCGGCGGCGGGCCCCGCGCTGAGCGGGCACGTGCACGCCGCCGCCGAGGCCACGGCCCACCTGGGGATCCGGTCCACCACGGCTCCCCGAGCGGTCGCCGGTCTACGAGACCGGCCAGGATTCGGGCGGGATCGGAGGCCGCGAGCCCAGCCGGGCGGGGGCGGGCGGGTCGACCCGGACCACCCGGTCGACCCGGGTCTCCGGCTCGCGACGCATCGCCCGGATCAGCAGGAGGGCGACCACGAGGAGGGCGCCGAGCAGACCGGCGAGGAAGGTGCGCAGCTGGGTGAGCAGCGCCGCGAGCAGGTCGCCACCGGACCCGGTGCCCCACGTGTAGCCGAAGCTCGCGGTTCCGGCGAGGAGGCCGACGATCCCGATCCACCAGCTCGCCACCGCCACCCAGAACCCGGCGCGCGCCTCGGTGCCGAGCACGTCGACGAGGATGCCGCGCAGCCGCGGTCGCAGCATCCACAGCAGCGCCACCAGGGTGGCAACGGCGATCAGCGAGCCCGTGGCGAAGACGAGGACGGCTCTCACGGCATGCACCTCCGCACCGCTCAGGTCACCGGCACCGCGGTCGGGCGCCGGCGAGGGGTTCGCGGCGCCGCCCCGACGGCGCCGAGCATCTGATCGAGGGCGGGGGCGAGGCGGCGCAGGGTGGCGAACAGCGTGTCCACCCGGCCGGCGTCGGCCTGCAGCCGCGAGACCGTCTCCATGCCGCAGTAGAGGGCGACCATGGCGAGGGCGAGGTCGCGGGTGTCGACCAGGCCGCCGAGGGTCGAGGCGCCGAGCACCCGCTCGATCACCTCGGCGGCGAGGTCCACCCACGGATCCATGCGGCGGAGCAGCTGGTGCGCCCACTCGGTGGAGAAGGCGCCGCTGCTGAGCAGCTCCTGCACCGCCGCGATGTGGGGGGTGCCCATGTCCTCGGCGTAGAGCCGGCTGATCGCCTCCACCAGCTCGGGCAGGGTGGTGACCGGGTCGAGCGCGGCGCGGTAGCGCGCCATCCGCTCGGCGGTGCTGCGGTCGAGCGCCGCCAGCAGCAGCTCGGTGACGCCGCCGTAGTGATAGAAGATCAGCGCCGGGTTGAAGCCGCCGGTGCGGGCGATGGCCCGTGCCGAGCACCCCGCGTACCCCTCGGCGTGAAGGGTCTCGAGGGCGGCGTCGAGCATGCCCTCGCGGGTGCGCAGGCCGGCGCCGCTGCGCCGCCTCCGCTCCCCCGCCGGCAGGCCTGCGACGACCGTCTTTTGATCGAATGTTTTGTCCATCCGATCAAATTATCCCCCTCGCCGCCGCCGAGGTCAAGCCGCCGACCCCCCTTGACCGGGCGGTACCCTCACCCTAAAATGTCATATATCAGTACATCGTCGATATCACTAGCGGCGGGGTTCCGGCGGCATGAGGGCGACGTCGCCGGCCCATCCCCGCCGCGTCAGTGGAGGGAACGACGAGATGAGCAACGACGTCCAGCGTGAGCAGAGCTCCTCCGGTGCGCCGGCGAAGGACTTCCAGGAGACCGCCGAGCAGATGCGCGAGCGCAAGCAGCGCTGGGGCGATCACGAGCCCGGTGGCGCGACCATGACCCCGGGTGGCAACCCGGAGACGAAGAGCGAGGAGAACGAGGAGGGCGGGCGCACCCAGCGCTGACGCCCGGTGACCTCGGTCCCGACATCAATCTGGGAGCCATGGGCGGGGCCTTCGGGCCTCGCCCTTCTTCGTGCCCGGGCTCAGCCCAGGGCGTCCACCATCTCGGCGGCGGGCATCGCCATGCAGGTGAACGAGGGCACGTCCCGCACCGTGTGGGTCGACGCCTCGCTCTCCCGCATCTCGTGCACGAGGTCGAGGAAGTCGGACACCGAATCGCTCTCGAAGGCGACCACGAACTCCTGGTCGTCGAGGCCGAACGAGTAGGTGGTGTTGATCTTCACCGACGGGAAGCGGTGGCCCATGGCGATGTGCTCGTCCATCTGGCGCTGCCGCTCCTCCCTGGAGAGCCGGTACCAGGCGCGCGTCTTCACGAACGGATAGACGAAGAGGTAGCGCCGGGTCCCGGGGACGATGACCATGCGGTTGCTCCGCCCCTCCTGCCCCTCGTGCTCGTGGCGCTCCACGTACATGCTCCGCTTGGTCATCGCGAAGTAGTGGTACGGGCTGGTGAGGTACCCCGCCATCCGGGTGCGGTTGAGCCGTGCCGAGAAGCGGTGGTGCTGGTCGAGGTCGTCGCTGATCAGCCAGAGCATGAAGTCGGCGTCGCCGCGCGTCCCCACCAGGCTGTAGGTGCGAAGCAGCACCCCGGGGAGGGCCGCGGTCTCGGCGAGCAGCGCGGTCAGCTCGGCCCGGTCGGCGGCGCGGTCGGCCTCGTCGCGGCGGCGCCAGGCGGGGTCGAGGCGGTGGAAGGCGAAGCGGACGAACTGCCGGGTGATCGGGGTACGCCGGCTGGCGTCGCGGGTGGTGAGGGGCGCCTGATCGATGGCCATGCTGCCTCGCGTGGGGTCTATTTGAGATGCTCGCGGGAGACCGGGACGGTGTAGCCGCACCGCCGGCAGGCCCAGCCCCGGCCGCGGCGCGACACCAGCCTGCCGTCGTCGAGGGCGACGCTCGTGTCCGGCCCGAGAAGGGGGATCCAGGCGGCGGGATCGCCGGCGGACAGCCCTGTCCCGAACCCGGCGCGAGCCACCCGCTTGCAGCTGTCGCAGCGGTCCGGCGGTGGATTGACGAGCATTGCGGTGGCGTCCGGTCCTTCGATTATAGGGTGGGGCCGGAGACCGGCCGCCGGGTGCCGAGCGCCCGCCGGAGGGCGGCGGCGGCGAGGTCCGCAGCGTAGGCCTGGGCGAGGGCGCGGCGCACCTCGGCGCCGTGGTCGTCGCCGGCGGCGTCCATGATCCGCGCCATCCGCTCCGCCTCGTCGCCCTCGGCGAGGACCTCGGCCTCGGCCGCGGCGAGCTCCGCGGCGGCGGCGTCCCCGTCCGGCTCCGCCGCCAGCGCTGCGGCCAGGCCGCCCAGCGGAGGCGGCCGGTCGGCGCCGCCCCGGAGCGGCGGGGGCGCGGGGATGCCCGGCCAGAGGCGGACGAACACCCCGGCGGCGGGTGGCCCGAGACAGATCAGCAGCGCCGCACCGGCGGCGTCGAGGCGGGCGGCGATCGCCGACACCGCACCGCGGGTGGCCCGGTGGCGGAGCTCGGCACGCAGCCGGTCGAGGTCCCGCTCCTCCGCCGCCGCCGACGACAGCGGATGGCGGCGGGCGCCGCGGCCGTCCAGCTCCATGCCCATCCCCCCGCCGGGGCCGGCGAGCCAGACCCGGTCGGACCCGTCGATCCCGGCGGCGGCCGAGGCCAGCAGGCCGGCGGCCTCCTCGACCCCGGCTGCGCGGGCGAGCACCGCGCCGGCGAGACCCGCCCTCGCCACCGGGCCGGCGGCGGCGCAGGCGACGAGCAGGCCGCACCGGTTGACGCCGTGGTGCAGCCCCGCCGCGGTGGCGCAGCCGGCGGCGTCGTGGCGGGGCTCGCCCGCGTCGAGCGCGGGACTGGTCCACCACCCCGCCGGCGACCCGGCTCCGTCGCCGAACAGCGCCAGGCCGCCGGTGCGCAGCACCACCACGTGGGCCGGACCGGCGGCCTCGGCGACGTGGCCGGCGAGCACCGGACCGCCGCCGGCGCCGAGGAGGATGGCGTCTCCCGGGTCAGCCATCGGTCATGACGGCTCGCCGGCCTCCACGCCTCCGTAGCCGCCGCGATAGAAGAGCAGCGGACGGACGGTTCGGGCGATGTCGAGCTCGCGCACCCGCCCGATGACGAGGTGGTGGTCGCCGGCCTCGAGCACCTGCTCGGTGTCGCAGTCGATCCAGGCGACGGCGCCGTCGATCACCGGCGAGCCGCTGGCCGCCGGGCGCCACGCCAGCCCGCTGAACTTGGCGGTCTCGCGGCTGGAGAACCGCCGGCACAGCGGGACCTGGTCGTGGGCGAGCAGGTTGACGCAGAAGGCCCCGGCCGCCTCGATGCGCGGCCAGCTGCGCGCCGACCGATCGACGGTGAACGAGACCAGCGGCGGCTCGAGCGAGACCGAGGTGAACGAGCCCACGGTCAGACCCGCGGGGAGGCCGTCGTGCAGCGCCGTGACCACTGCGACAGCGGTGGGCACGTGACCCATGACCTGGCGGAAGTGGCCGTGATCCGGGGCCCGCGAGCCCGCCGCGGCGGCGTCGCCGGCGGCGTGGTCGGCTCGCGGGATCACCCGATCACTCTAGCTCAGAAGGCGGCCAGCCCCGAGGGGGTGCCCAGCCCGCTGGGGCCGTCGTATCCGGCCCCCGCGGTGCACATCGGGTTGCCGAAGCAGAGCAGCCCGTTGCTTCCCGAGACCACGTCGTGGAGCGCCGTCGCGTGGCTGTACAGGTAGGCGCCCGGCGCGGCCTGGGCGGCGGGGTTGCCGGCGAGCGCGTAGAGGGCGGCGACGAAGGGGGCGCCCGCGCTGGTCCCGCCCGCCTGCACCCAGCCCGCCGCCTGGTAGCTGTCGTAGACGGCGACGCCGGTGCTCGGGTCGGCGACCATCGAGAGGTCGGCGGTGCTGCGCCGGCTGCAGGCGGTGGTCAGCTGCCACGGGGGCTTCGGCTCGTAGGCGCTGCAGCCGCTGCCGCTGCCGCTCCACGCGGTCTCCGACCAGCCCCGCGCGCTGGAGTCGCGGGTCAGGGTGGTGCCGCCGACGGCGATCACGAACGGCGAGACCGAGGGGAACACGGTGCCGAAGCCGGAGTCGCCCGACGCGGCGGTGACCGCGATCCCCGGGTGGTTGAAGTAGGCGTCCCAGCCGGTCTGCTGGGCCTGCTCGGGCACGCCCCAGCTGTTGCTGATGGCGACCACGCCGGGAACGCTCGCGGCGTAGTTGACCGCGGCACCGAGCACCGGGATGTCCTGGGTGGCGGCCTCGACGAGCAGGATGTGGCAGTCGGAGCACGCCGCCGAGACCATGTCGAGGTCGAGCGCGATCTCCTTCGACCAGCCCGGGTCAGGCGCCGGATAGTTGGCGCCGCCGGTGGCGTCCACCTTGCGGAAGCAGCCGTTCGCGGTGGTGCAGGCGGGCAGGCCCATGGCGGCGCGATAGACGGCGAGGTCGGCCTCGGCGTTGGGGTCGTCCATGGCGTTGATCACGGCGACGGTGCGGCCGGCGGCGCCGGTGCCGGTGATGCCATAGGCGCTGCGCAGGTCGGCCGCGGTGAGCCCCTTGGGGGCGGCGCCCGGGGTCTGGGTCGGCGGCGGAGCCGGTGCCGGGGCGGGGGTGCCGCCGAGCAGGCTTCCGAGCCCCAGGGGAAGGCTGCCCAGCAGGCCGCCGAGCAGGCCGCCGCCGGGGGGGGCGGCGAGGAAGCGGGCCATGCACCGCGCCTGGCCGTGGAGCGCCTGCTGGCAGGCGGGAATCCCCGCGATCGCCGGCAGCTTCGCCTCGGAGGCGGTGAGGCTGCCGCTGACACCGAACACCATCAACGCCGACGCGCACGCGCCTACGGCGACACGCCAACTCGTCGCTCTCACGGAATCCCCTCCCAGCTGTCGGTCCGCCGGCTGCATGACGGACCGGTGCGAGCATACCCCCGAATCGGCGGCCGTGGACGTTTGCGGCACGCTCCGCCCGATTCGAGCGCAAAAGGCCGACACCCAGGGCGGCATTTGCAATCGCGTAATCCCGGCGTGATCCTGACACGGTGCTGAACCAGCGTACCGCCGGCCCGCCGCTGCGGCTGGGCGCATGCCTGTCGCTGAGCGGCCCGTACGCCCGCTTCGGCCGGCAGGCGGCCGCCGGGCTGGAGGCCTGGCGACGCCTCGACGGGGCGGCCGAGGTGGTGGTGGAGGACGACGGCGGCGACCCCGCGCGGCTCGACGCGCTGCTGCCGGGGGTCACGGCGCGCTGCGACCTGCTCCTCGGGCCCTACTCCACCGGCCTGATGCGCCGGGCGGCGCGGCTGATCGGGGAGTCCGGGGGGCTGCTCTGGAACCACGGCGGCGCCGGCGACGACGTCCAGGCCGCCGCTCCCGGCCATGCCGTCTCGGTGCTCGCGCCCGCAAGCGGCTATGCCGCGCCGTTCCTCGAGCGGCTGGTGACAACCGGTGGCCCGGCACCGCTGTGGCTGGTCGAGGGCTCGGGCCGCTTCGCCGCCCAGGTGTGCGCGGGCGCGGAGGCGGCGGCGCGGGCCCTCGGCGTGGAGACGGTGCGCGGCGCGCCCGACGGCCACGGCGAGGGCGGGTGGGACCTGCTCTGCGCCGGCTCGTTCGAGGAGGACGTCGCCGCGGTGACCGCGGCCCGCGCCCTGCCCCGCCCGCCCCGGACGGTGGGCGCGGTGGCCGCGGGTGTGCGGGAGTTCGGCAGCGCGGTGGACGGCCCCGAGGGCGTCCTCGGAGTGGCGCAGTGGTTCCCCGGGCGGCCCGCCGCCGTGGACGTCGGTCCCACCGAGCCGGACTTCCTCGCCGCCTACCGGGCGGTGGCCGGGACCGCTCCCGACTACCCGGCGGTGCAGGCGGCGGCGGCGGCGGCGCTGGCGGCCCACTGCGCCCGCACCGCCGGGGGTCTGCACCGCCAGAGCCTGTGGGCGGCCGCCTGCGGGCTCGCCTGCGACACCCTGTTCGGCGGCTTCCGCATCGACCCGGTGACCGGTGCCCAGACCGGCCACCGGACCGTGCTGGTGCGCTGGACCGCGGCCGGCCCGACCACCTGACCAGGCTCCACGAGCGCTGCGTCAGCGGTTCTCCAGTGGTTCTCCAGCGGCCTCCGGCAGGCTGGCCGCCGTTGGAACCGCTGCAGGCGGACACCGCTCCCGGCGAACGGGAGGAGGTCGACCCGCGAGGAGGACTCGGCATGAAGGGCACGGCAGGACGGCACCCGCGCCGCGACGCAGGCGTATCGCTCGCCGCCGCGGGCGCCGTCTCTCTGATGGTGGCGGCCACCGCGACATGGGCGTCCACCCCGGTACGGGCCAGCGCGGTGGGATGCACCTGGGCCCCCTACGGCGACACCTGCATGGGCGTCTCCGGCAACGGCCTCCACGTCGACAGCGTGCGGGTCTCGCGCGGAAAGTCCGACAGGTCGCTGATCTGCGACTACTCGGCCACGGTGACGGTCAGCGGGGTGCGGCAGGTCTGGCGCAGCGGCGCCCACTCCGGCTGCACCCCCGCCGACGCCTGGATGGACATCGCCATCAACCGCGACTTCGCCGACCAGTCCCAGATCTGCGGGCGGTTCTTCGAGGGCACGGCACAGCAGGGTGGCGCCGTGTGCGAGACGATCCACCGGTGACGGAGGGGCCACCGCTGCCGATCCGCTGACGGCGCTCCGACCGCTGGGATCAGCAGACGGGAAGCCCGAGCGGTGGGACCTGGCCGGGCCGCTTGGGCAGGCTGGTGTAGAGGTCGGGGACCCAGGTGCCGTCGTCCAGCCGGTCCCAGACCGTGGAGGAGGGCTGGGGCGCCGCCTGCAGCTTGTTGTCGATCACCAGCCCGCCGTGGAGGTCCTGGCACACGATGCGGATGGGCGTGGTCTCGCCGAGCGCGGGCGGGATGCGAGGGGCGTCGCGTGCGGGGCCGCCGCGGGGCCACACCCCCTGGCTGTTGGCGTCGCAGCTGTGCGCGACGACGGCCGCGACCCCCAGACCCGGACCCAGCTCCCGCGGCTCGGGGAGAGGGGTCGCATGCAGGCACGGGGAGGGGGCCGGGGGCGGCGTTCCGGTTCGCGCACGCAACACCCCGACCGATGAGACACCGGCGACCAGCAGCGCGGCGGTGGCGAGCAGGCGGGCCCGCGGAGGCCACCGCCGGGGCGCGAGCAGCGGCGCCGCCGGAGGAGTCCGGGGGGGCGGCGCCGTGGCCGTCCCGGGCGGCGGCGGCTCGCCTCCCGGTGACGGCAGCAGCAGTGACGGCTCCTGGCGGAGGATCGACCGCTCGAGCCGCTGCAGCTCGGGCGAGGGGCTGATGCCGAGCTCCTCGCGGAGGCGGCGGTGCAGCTCCCGGTAGGCGGTGAGCGCCTCCTCCTGTCGCCCGGCGCGGTACAGGGCGAGCATCAGCTGGCCGGAGAGACGCTCGCGTCCGGGGTGGTCGGCGAGCAGCGCCCCCAGCTCACCCGCGAGGTCGGCGTGGGCGCCGAGAGCCAGGTCGGCGTCGACGCGGTCCTCGAGAGTGGCGATCCGGAGCTCGTCCAGCCGCGTGATCTCGGCGGGGACGCTCGGATAGACGACGTCGGCGAGCACCGGACCGCGCCAGAGGGCGAGCGCATCGCGGAGCCGCAGCGCCGCGGTCGCGGGGTCGGAGGTGAGCAGCCGGCGTGCCTCGCACGCACCTTGCTCGAACTGGTGGGCGTCGATCTGCATCGGATCGGCCTGGAGCAGGTAGCCGGGCGCCTGGGTGACCAGCGCGTCGCGGCCGAGGAGACGGCGCAGATCGCGGACGTGCCCCTGGAGGATGTTGACCGCGGTCTCCGGAGGCTGGTCCCACAGTGCCGCGACCAGGCGGTCGACGGAGACGGCGCTGCCGGCGGCGAGCACCAGGATGCCGAGCAGCGCCCGCTGCTTGGGGCCGCCCAGGGCCAGCGGCCCGTCCGGGCCCACCACCGCGACCGGGCCCAGGATCCGGTACTCCACCCGTCGCCTCCCTCCGCCGCCCAGCCCGACCGATTCTGCCAGCCCTCCGCCATCGCCGTCAGCGCCCGGACCACGGCGCGGCAGAGCACTCGGGAGCCGCTCGGGTCGTGCAGTCGCCACCCACTCCTTAACCGCAGTGCACCTCCGCAATCAGATCCCCGCCCGATCGCAAGACGCGATGGCAAACCGCGTCTCACTGGTGGGCAGCAGGTCCGGTCCCGCCGGAACGCCGGCCGGTGTCAGCGCCGGTACGGCACCGCAGACAACGCGGGCGGGGGACCCGAGACGCTCTGCCCCTTTCCATCCCTATCCAGCTCGAGGCGCGGTGCGATCCATCCGTCGCCCGCGTTCTCGGGTGCTGGATGGGCCGCGGCGGGCCGGCCGCGATCAACGCGCCGGACGTCGCAAGTGTGGACGGCCCTGTGGAAACTGTGGACGAAATTCGGCGCTCAGGCTCCGTCGGAGGCGGTGGCGGCAATCTGACCGGCGCGCTGCAGCGCCTCCTTGCGAAGCAGGCGCTGCTCGCGGCGGATCCGGGCCTGGGCCTGGCGGTGGCGCTCGTCCTCGGTCTCGGGCACCAGCGGGGGCACCGGCAGCGGCTGCCGGTTCTCGTCGAGGGCGACGAAGACGAGGTGGGCGGTGGAGACGTGCACCGTCTCCGCGCCGGGGATCTCCACGTCGACCTCCACGCCCACCTCCATCGAGGTGCGGCCGGTGTCGTTGACCTGGGCGCGCACGGTGAGCAGGTCGCCGATGTGCACCGAGGCGAGGAAGCTCATCTCGTCCATCGACGCGGTGACCACCGGGCCGCCGCAGTGGCGGATGGCGGCGATGCCGCCGGCGGTGTCGACCAGCCGCATGATGGTGCCGCCGTGGACGAAGCCGGCGTTGCTCGCGTGCACGATCTCCATCGGCTCGACGATCACCGTTCGCGACACCGAGGGCGGCCGCGGGCTGAGGTCGCGGCCGGCGGGGAAGGCCCGGCGCCGCAGCCCGATCAGGTCGGGCCGCTCGGGCACGTTCATGCCGTCCCCAGCGCCGCCAGGGCGGCGCGGCTCAGCACCTCCACGCCCACCGGCAGGCAGCGCTCGTCGAGGTCGAACTCGGGGTGGTGGTGGGGCGCCACCGGCGCTCCCGAGGCATCGCCGGCGCCGACCAGGAAGTAGCAGCCGGGGACGCGCTCGAGGAAGCAGGCGACGTCGTCGCCCACGGTGACGGGGTGGGCGCGGTCGACCATCTCCTCCCCCACCGCCTCGACCGCCGCCCGGCGCACCAGCTCGGCGCTCTCGGCGTCGCTGACCACCGGCGGGCAGCCGCTGGCCCGCTCGTAGATCGCCTCGCAGCGCAGCCCTCCGGCCACCCCCCGGGCGATCTCGGCACAGCGCTGCAGCAGCCGCTCCCGCTCGCCGCCGTCGAGGGCGCGCACGGTGCCGCGGAGGTGGACCTCCTCGGCGATGACGTTGAAGGCGGTGCCGCCGGTGATCCGCCCGATGGTCACCACCGCGGGGCTGAACGGTGAGGTCTCGCGGCTGACGATGGTCTGCAGCGCGACCACCACGTGGGCGGCGGCGACCACCGGGTCGATGGCGTCGTGGGGCAGGCCGCCGTGGCCGCCGCGGCCCCGGATCGTGATCCCGAACTCGTCGGCACTGCCGAAGAGCACCCCCGGGGTGACCGCCACCCGGCCGGCGCGGAGCGGGGTGAAGAGGTGGAGACCCAGCACCCGGTCGACGCCCTCGAGGGTGCCGTCGGCGATCATCGGCATCGCCCCCTCGGCGACCTCCTCGGCGGGCTGGAAGCACATCCGCAGCCGGCCGGCCCAGCCGTCACCCAGGTCGCTGAGGACCCCGGCGACGCCGAGGGCGATGGCGGCGTGGCCGTCGTGGCCGCAGGCGTGCATCACCCCGTCGACCTCGGACCGGCTGACCCGCCGGTCGCCGCGCTCGAGGATGGGGAGGGCGTCGATGTCGGCGCGCACCATCACCGTGGGGCCGGGGCGGCCGCTGTCGAGGTCGGCGAGCACCCCGGTGCCGCCCACCCCGGCGCGCACGCTGAAACCGAGCGCCTCGCAGCGGGTGGCGCAGAGCTCGGCGGTGCGGTGCTCCTGGTGAGACAGCTCGGGATGGCGGTGGAGGTGGCGCCGGGTCTCGACCACCTCCTCGGCGACCCGGTCCGCCGCGGCGCGGAGGCGGGCGTCGAGGTCAGCCACCGTCCGCATCCCCGGGCACGGGCAGCCCGGCCAGGCGCAGCGCGGTGGCCTGGATGGCGCCGTTGGTGACGCAGCTGCTCGCCCCGCTGCTCATCGCCTGCTCGCGCAGCCGCTTCTCGCCGTGGTGGCAGAAGGCGACGATCGGGGTGCCGGGCCGGGCCTCGCGGAGCCGCGAGATCGCCCCCAGCCGGGGCTCGGGCTCGCGGTTCAGGTCGACGAAGACGGCGTCGGCCTCGGGCAGGTCGCCGGAGCGGGCGGTGAGCAGGATGCCGCCCCAGCTGCGCACCGCGGCGCCGAGCTGGCTCTGGAACATCAGATCGTCGCTCAGCAGGGCGACGCGGCTGGGTGCGGGCATGTCGGTGCCATCATAGACACCGGTATGAGCACCTCCTCCCCCACCCAGCGCCCCCCCGCCCTGCTCTGGACCAGCGACGCCGTCGAGGCCATCCGCGCCCTGTGGGTGGAGGAGGGCCGGCCCGGCGCCGCCTTCCGCATCGACCTCCGGCTGGGCGGCTGCCAGGGCTTCAAGGTCTACTTCGAGCTCGATGACGACGTCAACCCCGACGACGTCGTCTTCCAGGCTGCCCCGGACGTCAGCATCGCCGTCCAGCAGGACGGGCTGGCGATGCTCGACGGCGGGATCCTCGATTACGAGAGCTCCCATCGCGGCCGTGGCTTCCGCCTCGCCAACCCCGCCGCCAAGAGCGCCTGCGGCTGCGGCCAGGCGTTCTACGCCGACTTCTCGGACCACGAGCCGGAGCCGGCTGCAACGGCCGACTGACCTGCACCGTCTCTTCTGACGGGGGCTGAGCGCCCACCCGACCCGTCCCCCACCTCGGGCTCGGGGTGGCCGGGTCCCGGCGCGTATCCTCGGGGGCAGTGTTGATCCAGACCGGGCGGGTCGGATGGACGGCGTTGTCCCTCCTCGTCCTCCTGGCGACCGGATGCGGCCAGCAGCAGGCGTCCTCTCCGGGAGCCGGCACCACGACGTCCAGCGCCGCGAACGGCGGTTCACCCGCCTCGGTGAGCGTGAGGAACCTCGCCTTCACCCCGGCGGCGGTGACCGTCCCGGTGGGCGGGAGGGTGGTCTGGAAATTCGAGGACGGCGCGGTGCCGCACACCGTCACCGCCGACGCCAACGGCTTCGGCAGCGCCCCCGACGGCCTGACCTCGGGCACCTTCGTGCACGGCTTTGGGCAGGCCGGCACCTATGACTACCATTGCGACTTCCATCCGACGATGAAGGGAACGGTGACGGTGCGGTAGGTCCACCGCACCCCACGGAGGAGGAGATTCATGCGCGTACTCAGGATCATGATGGCGGCACCGGTGATCGGGCTCGCACTGGCGGCGGCGCCCGCGAGCGCGGCCCCGGCGGTGGCGTCCCCGTTTCACGCCACCCTCGCCGCGACGGAGGAGTCCCCGCCCGGACCCGCGGGCGGCACCGGCACTGCGAAGGTCACGATCGACGCCGCCGGCGGCCAGCTCTGCTACGACCTCACCTGGAATCCGGCGGTCGGCACCCCGAATGCCGCCCACATCCACAAGGGCGCCGCGGGAACCAGCGGCCCGATCGTCGTGGTCCTCTCGCCCACGACCGCGCACACCTGCACGAAGGCCCCCGGGCCCGTGCTCCAGGGCATCGCCGCCGATCCGGGCGGCTACTACGTGAACGTCCACACCAACCAGTACATGAATGGTGCGGTGCGAGGCCAGCTCCAGGCCGGCTGAGCCGGCGGCAGGCCGCCGGGGCCCCTGGCCCCGGTGGCCGCTGAGGCGGCCGCCGGCGCGGCCTGTGTCACTCTGTCCTCCGCTTCTTCTTCTGGACCGCGCACGGAGGACGGCATGGCCATCAGCAACGTGGGGATCGTCGGCGGCGGCCTGATGGGCTCGGGGATCGCGGAGGTGTGCGCCCGCCAGGGGATGAGCACGGTCGTCAGCGAGCGTGACGCCGGCCCGCTGGCGGCAGCCCGGCAGCGGGTCGAGCGGTCGCTGGAGCGGGGACGGCGCACCGGCAAGCTCTCCGAGGAGGAGGTCACCGCCATCCTCGAGCGGATCTCCTTCACCCTCGACCTGGAGGCGATGGCGGACTGCGACATCGTCATCGAGGCGGTGGCGGAGCGGATCGACGACAAGGTCGCGGTGTTCCAGCGGCTCGACGAGATCACCTCCGAGCACGCCATCCTCGCCAGCAACACCTCGTCGCTGCCGATCATCGAGATCGCCCGCGCCACCGGCCGCGCCGACCGGGTGATCGGAACCCACTTCTTCAACCCGCCGCCGGTGATGAAGCTGCTCGAGCTGGTGCGCAGCATCGCCACCAGCGAGGAGACCCTGCAGGAGACCCGCGATTTCGGCGAGCGGCTGGGCAAGCGCATCATCGTCGCCCAGGACCGCGGCGGCTTCATCGTCAACCTGCTGCTCATCCCCTTCCTCACCCATGCGGTGCGGGTCTACGAGTCCGGGTTCGCCACCCGCGAGGACATCGACGAGGGGATGCGGCTCGGCTGCGGCCATCCGATGGGGCCGCTGCAGCTGCTCGACTACATCGGCCTCGACACCACCCTCTTCGTCTGCGAGGCGCTGCACGCCGAGTACGCCAACGCCGACTACGCCCCGCCACCGCTGCTGCGACGGATGGTCGCCGCCGGCTGGCTCGGCCAGAAGAGCGGGCGCGGCTTCTACGAGTACGCGCCCAACGGCGGGCGCTGAGCTCAGCCCGGAGTGGGTACCGCCTGGGGGATCTGCTGCTCCTGCACCCGCAGGCGCACTCGGGCGAGCAGCTCGCCGTCGCCCCAGTACTCGGCGGTGTAGCGACCCGGCTCGCCGAACATCGGGCTGATGTAGGTGACCGTGGGCAGG
This sequence comes from Candidatus Dormiibacterota bacterium, assembly GCA_036495095.1. Lineage (NCBI taxonomy): Bacteria > Bacillati > Candidatus Dormiibacterota > Candidatus Dormiibacterota bacterium. Next base: position 21,227 of record DASXNK010000057.1, read on the forward strand.
CAGATGTCGAGCTCCTCACCGGGAGGCGGCGGCCCGGACTGGAAGTTCATCTCGACCGGCTGGATGACCAGCTTGCCCTCGCCGTCGAGGAAGCGAAGCTCGACGTGGTGGGCCTGCTCCGCGTCCTCCGGCCCGAAGCGGAATCCGGCGACGATGCAGAAGGTGGCGCGTCCGGGGATCTGGGGCAGGCCGATGTGGAAGAGGCCGCCGCCCAGGACATAGAACTTCCGGTCGGGGGGGACCGCTGCGGTCTCGGCGAAGAATGCGTAGTCGATCTCCATGACAGGACACTATGTCAGGGAGGTGCGCACCTCTGCGCGAGGTCACCGGGCGTGGTGCAGGCCCTCGAGCACCTCCGGCCCGTTGTGGCTGACCTGCCCGGGGGCGAGGACGTGGGGCTTCACCGTGGGCCCGTGGAAGTCGGCGCCGGCGGTCACCGTCAGCCCGGCCGCGGCGGCCAGACCGGCGAACCGCTCCCCGGTCTCCGGGGTGTGCCAGGTGGTCCACGCCTCCACCCCGCCGAGCCCGCCGGCGGCGAGCTCGGCGAAGGCGGCCTCGGGGTCGATCTGGCCCAGGGTGGCGCCCGGGTGGGCGAGCACGGGGACGCCCCCGGCCTCGCGCACCCACGCGATCGCCTCGGGCAGCTCGGGCTGCCAGGGCGCCTCGGTGGCGAGCGGCTTCCCGGCGGCGAACCAGTCGGAGAACAGCCGGTGCGGCGCCGACGCGTAGGGCAGCATCCGGCCGTCGCCGGCGGCGGCCTCGAGGAGCAGGCGGCGGAGCACGGCGAAGGGGGGCACCCGGTCGGCGCCCACGACGGCCTCGACCGCCTCCCAGGTGATCCCCAGCCCCTCGGCGGCGGCGTTGTCGACCCAGCGGCGCGAGCGGGCCAGGTCGGCGCTGCGCACCCTCTCGATGCGTCCCTGGAACACGGGGTCGTCGAGGGGGACGAAGTAGGCGAGGAGGTGGTGCTCCCTCTCCTGCCACCGGGTGCTGATCTCGCAGGCGGGGATCAGCTCCAGGCCCAGCCGGTCGGACTCCGCCCGGGCGCGGGTGACGTGCACCGTCGAGTTGTGGTCGGTGACCGCGATGGTCGTCAGACCGGCGCCGGCGCAGCGGCCCACCAGCTCCTCCGGCTCGAGGTCGCCGTCCGAGGCGGTGGTGTGCATGTGGAGGTCGACGAGGCTCATGATCCCAGTCTACGGCCGACCGGCTCGAGCCCCGCCTCGGCGCCGGGTGGCGGCGCAGCACAATGGTGGGCCCATGGACGGCCCGCCGCGCGCCCTGCACGTCTTCGTCTGCACCACCTCGGGGCGCCACCACTGTGGCGGCCAGGGCTCGGAACGGGTCCTCCAGCGGCTCCGCGACGAGGTCGAGCGGCGCGGCCTCGGCCACGTCCGCACCACCCGGATGGGCTGCAACCTCCAGCACCACCAGGGTCCGATCGTGATCGTCTATCCCGATGGCGTCTGGTACGGCCGGCTGCGCCCGGAGGACGTGCCCGAGATCGTCGAGCGCCACCTCGTCGGCGGCGAGCCGGTGGAGCATCTGCGCATCATTCCCGACGGCGCCTGGGACTCCTCAGCGCTGACCTGACGGTACGTGATACCGTCGCTATCAACTAGGTACATCTGGGAGGCTTGATCGTGGGATACATCCGAGGTCTGATCCACGGCACCGTCGTCGGCGCGGTCATCGGTGTGCTCGTCGCCCCCCAGGAGGGCCGGCAGACCCGCGAGCAGGCCCAGACCCTCGCCCTGGCGATCCGGGATGGCGCCCAGCAGGTCGTCGAGACCGCGCGCCGGGTGGCCCCGACCGCTCAGGCCGCCGCCCACCAGGTCGGCGAGGTGGTCAGCAACGTCGCGGGCAAGGTCACCCGGCGCCACGACTCCGAGGACGGTCAGCTGATCTCCGTCAACGGGAGCGCGACTGCCCGCTCCTAGCGGCGGTCGGCCCGGTCAGCGGGTTCTCCCGCGGGGTGGGCTGCTCGGGCTGATCGGCGAGGGTCACGAGCCCGCTGACCAGGGCGAGCAGCCCGCAGACCAGGTCGAGCACGTTGATCGCGGTGGGGAAGTGGAGGCCGGCGAACCCCCTGGTCGCGAGGCTGTCGTCGCCGACCACGAACCCGGCGACGGCGAGCACGGTGAGCAGCGCGCCGAGCGCGACCACGAGGACGCCCACCAGCTGGCGTGAGACCCGGAGGGTGAAGCCGAGCACGGCGAGCACCGCGGCGATCATGAGGTCGACGATGTCGCGCGCCCAGGTGAGGTGGAGGGTGAGCCCGCCGAGGTTGCCGCCGGCGTGGCCGTCGCTGATGTGGCCCGCGTCCCCGAGGACCAGGCCACCGAGGCCGGCGATCAGGAACACCAGGGTGAACAGCTGCGCGTACAGTCTCGCCATCACCGTTCTCCAGTCCGCAGGTATCCGCACGAACCGCGACCGGGGGATGTCCTCACCCACATCGGCGCGCTCCGGCGGCGTGCGGGGCAAGTCTAGCCGCGGTTCGCCGTCCGCGCCCAGCCCCCGTCAGGTGAGGCCGGGCCCCTCGTCGGGAATGGCGGCGAGGTCGGGCCCGAGACTGTAGATGGCGCTGCGGTTGCCGAGGAGGATGGTCGGCGGCAGCATCGCCGGGCCGATCGCGGGCTCCTCCTCGAGGACCAGCCCGTCGCGCTGGCGGCGCCGCGCCTCGGTCAGGCACAACGCGGAGCAGTAACGGCCGCGGGATTCTCGCGACTTGAAGCCGTCATAGCCCTCGCCGCAGATCCTGCACACCTTCACCAGGCGGGTGAGCCTGCTCCTAGCCATCGCCTCCTCGATCACCGGCCGGGACAGTCATCCTCCGACAGGACGACGACTACGTCAACACCCATTCCGGTCGGTTGGTTACGCACCACCGACCGATCAGTCACCGGCACCGTGGACACGGCACGCGACCACCGTCACGTTGTCCGTCGAACCCGCCGACAGCGCGCGATCGCAGAGCTCCGCGGCGGCCTCGTCGAGGGCGACGCCGGGCCGCATCGCGTCCGCGATGCGGCTGTCGTCGACGGCGTCCCACACCCCGTCGGAGCAGATCAGCACGACGTCCCCGGGACGCAGCACGGCGGTGAACAGGTCGGCGTCGACGGGCTCGCCGGTGAGCGCGCGGGTGAGCATGTTGCGCCCGGGATGGTGGACGGCGCGGTCGGCGTCGAGGTGGCCGTCGCGCACCTGCTCGGCGATCCACGAGTGGTCCTGGGTGAGCTGGCCGGCCTCGCCGTCGCGGATGAGATAGGCGCGGCTGTCGCCGACGTTGGCGAGCCGCACCCGGCCGGCGCTCACCACCGCGACCACCAGCGTGGTGCCGCACATCGCGCCGCCGTGAGCGCGGCGGTGGGCGGCGACGGCGTCGCCTCCGCGGGCGACGGCACCGCCGAGCGCGGAGGCGGGATCGGGTGCGGCGGTGACGTGGGCGGCCGCGGCCTCGACCGCGAGGTGCGCCGCCACGGCGCCGTCGGCGTGGCCGCCCATCCCGTCGCCGAGCACCAGCAGGCAGCCGCCGAGGATCGGGCGCATCGCCCAGCGGTCCTGGTTCTCGCGGCGCACGGTGCCGCGGTCGCTCACCGCGGCCAGCTCGAGGCCGCCGCCGGGGAGATCGACGCGCAACGTCCCCGCGTCGCGGGCGGCGGCGCTCACCCGGCCCCCGGGGGCGGGGGACCGCCGCCGTTCAGCATCAGGCGGCGCACCTCGGCCGCGGTGGCCGGTCCGTCGGCGCAGAGCAGCGCCTCCATCCCCAGCGCGCGCGCCGCGGCCACGTTGCACTCGAGGTCGTCGACGAAGAGGCACTCGGCGGGGTCGAGGCCGAGCCGCTCGCAGGTGAGCCGGTAGATCGCCGGGTCCGGCTTGCGCAGCCCCACCGCCGAGGAGTCGACGGTGACGTCGAAGAGCTCGTCGAAGGGCATGAGCGCGCGCCAAGCCAGCTCCCACTCGCGGACGTTGTTGGTGAGCAGCGCGGTGCGGTGACCGGCGGCGCGCACCTGCCGCACCGCCTCGACCATCACCTCCGAGGCGACCATCGGCCGTCCGACGAGGATCTCGCGGGCGTCGGCCGGGTCGATCCGGGCATGGCCCTCGGCGGCGTGCCGGTCGCAGAGGCGGACGATGTAGTCGGCCTCGGTGAGCCGCCCGGTCTCGAGCCGGTGGAGGTCGTGGTCGCCGGTGGGCAGAGCGTAGACCTCGCCCACCTCCCGGAGGAAGCAGCCGAGCAGGCTGAGGGTGCGCTCGTCCGCGCCGCGCCGGATGCGGAAGGGGGGCAGGGTCATCACCCCGCCGAGGTCGAAGACGGCACCGCGCAACGCCAGGGCTAGAGCTCCAGCAGCTGGGCGACGCGCTCGCGATGGTGGGTCGCGTCGCCGAGGGTGGCCTCGCCCCACTTCGCGCGCTTGAGGTGGAGGTGGATGTCGTGCTCCCAGGTGAAGCCGATGCCGCCGTGCAGCTGCAGCCCGTTGGAGGCGACGCTGCGGGCGGCGTCGCCGGCATAGGCCTTGGCCATCGCGGCGGCAAGCGGCGCCTCGGGGACGTCGTTGTCGAGGGCCCAGGCGGCGTGGTACGCGAGTGATCTCGCCGACTCGACCATCACCAGCATGTCGGCACAGCGGTGGGAGACCGCCTGGTAGGCGCCGATCGGCCGGCCGAACTGCTGGCGCACCCTGGCGTACTCGACGGTCATCTCCAGGACCCGCTGGGCGGTCCCGGCCAGCTCGGCGGCGATGCAGACCATGGCCCGGTCGAGGCCGCGACGCAGCGTCGCCCAGCCCCGACCGGGCTCGCCGACCACGGCGTCGGCGGGCACCTCGACGGCGTCGAAGCCGACCGCGGCGACCCGGCGGGTGGCGTCCATCGACGCCAGCGGGCGCACCGTGACCCCGGGCGCGGCGGTGTTGACGACCAGCAGGGTGAGCCCGTCGGCGGGGTCGGCGGCGGTGCGGGTGGCGACGATCATCCGGTCGGCGACCTGGGCGTCGGGGACGAACAGCTTCTCGCCGTGGAGCAGCCAGGCGTCGCTGGAGCGCTCGGCGGCCATGCGCACCCCGCCCGCGTCCCACCGCCCCGACTCCTCGACCAGGGCCACCGTGGCCAGCTGCGAGCCGTCGCAGATCGAGGGCAGCAGCCGCGCCGCCTGGGCCTCGTCACCGCTCGCCGCCAGGGTCATGCCGGCGAGGCCGACGCTGGACTGGAACGGGGACGGCACCACGTGACGGCCCATCTCCTCGAGCACCACGGCGAGGTCGACGAGACCGAGGCCGAGGCCGCCGTGGCGCTCGGCGAAGGGGATCGCGGTCCAGCCGAGCTCGACCATGCGCGCGTACATCCGCGGGTCGTGGCCGAGGTCGTCCTCCATCAGCTGCCGCACCCGCGCGGCGGGGCACTCGCGGTCGAGGAAGTCGCGCGCCTGGCGGCGGAGCAGCTCCTGCTCGTCGGTGAGCCCGACGTTCATCTCAGCGCCCCCGGGGCAGCCCGAGCACGCGCTCGGCGAGGATGTTCCGGAGCACCTCGCTGGTGCCGCCCTCGATGCTGTTCGCCCGCGAGCGCAGGTAGCCGTAGGCCCAGCGGCCGTTGCGCGGTGCCCGCTCCTCGCCCTCGGCGAGGGTGCCGTAGGGGCCGAGCAGGTCGAGCGCGGTCTCGGCGATGCGCTGGTTGAGCTCGCTCCACATCAGCTTGTTCACCGAGCCCTCGGGTCCCGGCTGCTCGCCCTGGAGGACGCGGCTGAGGCCGCGCAGCCCGTTGATGCGCATCGCCTCCACCTCGATGACGAGCTGGGCGATCCGCTGGCGCACCACCGGGTCGGCGGAGCGGGGAACGCCGTCGACCAGGGTGGTGCGGGCGAGGGCGCGGAGCTCGTCGAGGGCGATGCGCGACCGCACCTGCAGGCCGACGCCGAGGGTGGCGCGCTCGTGCATCAGCGTGGTCATCGCGACCCGCCACCCACCGCCCACCGCGCCGAGAAGGTTGGCCCGGGGCACGCGCACGTCGGTGAGGTACATCTCGTTGAACTCGGCGTCGCCGGTGATCTGACGCAGCGGCCGCACCTCGACGCCGGGGCTCTGCATGTCGACGATCAGATACGTGAGGCCGGCATGGGCGGTCTCGGCCGAGTCGGTGCGGGTGAGCAGGATGCACCAGCGGGAGACGTGCGCCAGCGTGGTCCACACCTTCTGGCCGCTGACCACGAAGTCGTCGCCGTCGATCACCGCGCGGGTGCGCAGCGAGGCCAGGTCGCTGCCGCTGTTCGGCTCGCTGAAGCCCTGGCACCAGATCTCGTCGGCGCGGAGCAGCGGCGGGATGTGGCGCGCCTTCTGCTCGGGGGTACCGTGGGCGAGGATGGTCGGGCCGGCCATGTACAGCCCGATCACGTTGAGCATGTCGGGAGCCCTCGCCGCGGCCATCTCCTGGTTGACGATCACCTCCTGCATCAGGGTGCCGCCCTGGCCGCCGAGCTCGCGGGGCCAGCTCACCCCGGCGAAGCCCGCCTCGTGGACCCGCCGCTGCCAATCCCGACGGAGCTCGATGTCGTCGTGGCCGGCCGCCGCCTCGCGGGTGCGGTCGTCGAGGTTGTCGCGGAGCCAGCCGCGAACCTGGTCGCGGAAGCGTGCCTCCTCCGGTGAGAGGGAGAAGTCCATGAGCGTCTCCAGGCGGCGGGCGCGCGGGCCCGGTGGGCGTCGTCCGCACTCATTGTGCGCGAGGTCGCGGCCCGCTTGACCGGACCGAACATATGTTCTACCTTCCGCTCGTGACCGCCACGCCCGCCACCTCCGCGCCACCGCGCCGGCCCGCCACCGAGCTGGTCGAGAGCCCCTGCCGCAGCGCCCTGCAGCCGGTGCGCGGGATGTGGTTCGACTGGTCGCTCAACCCCTACGGGGGCTGCGTCCACCGCTGCACGTTCTGCTACGTGCGCGCCTTCGAGCGCCGCGCCGACCGCCCCTCCGACAGCCGGTACGGGCGCACCGTGCGCGTGAAGACCAACGTGGTGACGGTGTTGAGGGAGGAGCTGCGCCGGCCGTCGCATCGCTCCGGCCTGGTCTGCCTGGGAACCGCCACCGACCCCTACCAGCCCGCCGAGGGGAGGTACCGGCTGACCCGGGGCTGCCTGGAGGCGCTGGTGGCGGCGCGCCGCCCGATCACCCTCACCACCCGTGGGCCGCTGGTGGTGCGCGACGCCGGCCTGCTCGCCGAGGCCGGCGCCGCCGCCGGGGTGAGCGTCTCGATCAGCGTGCCCACCGTCGACGAGGCCGTTGTGCGGCGCACCGAGCCGGGCACGGCACCGCCCCGACAGCGGCTGCGGGCGCTGGAGCGGTTGGCGGCGGCGGGGGTGCGCGCCGGGGTGCTGATGGCCCCGGTGCTGCCCGGCATCAGCGACGGCGACGAGTCGCTGGCGGCCACGGTGCGCGCCGCCCGCGACGCCGGGGCCGCCTTTCTTCTGGTGGGGGTGCTGAACCTGACCCCCGGCACCCGCGAGCACTTCCTCGAGGCGCTGGCGGACGACTGGCCGGAGCTCCTGCCCCGGTATCTCGAGCTCTATCGGGGGCGGAGCCATCTGCCCGCCACCTTCGCCTCGGAGGTCAGCGGTCGTGTCGCCGGTCTGCGCACCGCGGCGGGGATCTCCGCGGAGCGGCCGCCCCGCTTCGCGGACCCGCCGGTGCCGCGGCAGTTGCACCTGGAGCTGTGACCGCTGATGAGCCGGCGGACGCGCGGGCAGGTTCATTCCGGGCCGGCCCTGCGCCTCGGGCGCTTCCAGCACCCGCCGGTGGCGGTGCCGAGCAGCAGGCCGTCGTGGGTCTCGAAGCGGAGGTCGCCCCCGGCGGTGCGGCGGATGTCGAACTCGCCGTCGTGGTGCCGGTTGTGGTGGTATTCGCACAGCGAGAGGAGGTTCCACAGCCTCGTCGGACCTCCGTCGATCCGGTGGTGGATGTGGTGGGCGTGGGTCCGCGTCGCCGCCATCGCGCAGCCGGGGTAGCGGCAGGTGCCGTCCCTGCTCTGCAGGTCGCGCCGCATCCGGGGCCTGACCCCCGGCCGCTCGCGTCCGCTTTCGACGACCTGCCCGCCGCGCTCGAGGAGGGTGACCATGGTGGCCTCGCACCCCAGCCGCCGCGCCGCCGCGGTGGAGAGGGCGGGACCGTCGAGGA
>DASXNK010000058.1 GCA_036495095.1 Candidatus Dormiibacterota bacterium
GCTCGGGCTCGCCGTCACCTTCACGGTGGCGGCGCTCGCGGTGCTGCGCCTGGGACCCCGGGTGCCGCGCCAGGTCCTCGTGGCGGCCGCGGTCGCCTCCCTGCTCGGGGTCGGGTTCGCGCTCAACCTCGCGCTGCTGGCCGGCGACCCCGCCCCCTGGACCCTCGGCGATCCCTTCGGCAGCGGCGTCGCCCTCGAGTACCTGCTGGCCGGTCTCAGCGGCGCCACCGCGGTGGCGGCGATCTCCAGCGTGCGCCGCGGCGCGCACCTCCACGCCGTGGTCGCCGCGGATCAGCGCCCGGCGCCGGTCCGCTCGCTGACCAGGACCCGCCACGGGGAGATCACCAGATGACCAGAAGGGCCACGACCGCACTGGCGGTGACCGCGTCGGTGGTCGCCGCGATCGGCGGCTCGGTGATCGCACGCACGGGTGGGACGGCTCCCGCGGCCGCCGCGGCACCGGTGGGCTCGGGCGCCGTCGTCGTCGACTGGAACCGGGAGCTGCTGCGGATCGTGCGCACGCCCGGCGCGCAGCCGGCGACCGTGCAACCCACCCGCAATTTCGCCATCCTGCACGCCGCCATCGAGGACGCCGTGCTCCACGCCGGCCGGGACGCGCGGCTCGACGCGGCCGCGGCCGAGGCTGGCCACGACGCGCTCCTCGGGCTGTACCCGGCCCGGCGGGAGGAGCTGGACCGCCGGCTGGCCGCCGAGCTCGGCGCGATCCCCGACGGCGCCGCACGGCAGCGGGGCGTCGACGGCGGCCGCCGCGCCGCCCGGCGGCTGCTGGGGTCCCGCGCGGGCGACGGGTCGGCGAACCCGCCCCCAGCGCTCCCGGCGGGCACCGCACCCGGCGAGTACCGACCCACGCCGCCGGGCCTGGCCAGGGCGGCGTTCACCCACTGGGCGGGGGTGACCCCGTTCGTGCTCGAGGACGCCGCGCAGTTCCGTCCCGAGCCTCCGCCCGACGTGACCAGCCCCGAGTACATCGCCGCCATCACCGAGGTGCGGGACCTCGGTCGCGACTCCAGCACCATCCGGACGGCCGACCAGACCGTGGCCGCCCGGTTCTGGAGCGCGCCGATCTGGAGTTCTTCGGCGATCACACCGCGATCACGGTGAGCTCCGAGCTGCTTCCCGGCGTGACCCGCAGCTTCCCGGGGTTCCACGAGGCGGCCATCGAGGCAGGGGTCAGCCGCATCCTCGCCGGCGTGCACACCCGGATCGACCACGAGGCGGGCCTTCGGCTCGGGCACCGGGTGGCGGCCCTCGTGCTCGAGCACGCGTCGCCCGGCTGAGGAGGGGCTTCCCCCCGGATTCCTGCGATCGCTTTCCGGTCTGCGCGCCGCATTCACTGCGCGACCGCCGGTGACGAGCACGTGCACGCCATCCCTCGCCTGCTCTACAACATTCCTGTACGTCTTGGCGCATTCGGAGGTACGATCGAGCCCGCGACAGTCAGCGAGGCAGATTCGTATGTGTGGGGCATGCACGGCTCTGTGCAGCCATGCGTCTCGACAGGGGGAGCACCGATGAAGTTCGTGCGTCTACTCGCCGGGGTGGGAGCGCTCACCGTCGTGGCGGCCTGTGGGTCCTCCGGCTCGACCGGCGGCACCCCCGGCGCGGGCGGCAGCTCGGCCCCGACTGGAAAGATCGCGCTGCTCCTGCCCGAGACGAAGACCGCCCGCTACGAGGCCTCCGACCGGCCCGACATCACCGCGCGGCTGAGGGCGCTCGGCTACGACACCAGCCAGCTCATCTACAGCAATGCGAACCAGGACGCCGCCACCCAGCAGAACCAGGCGGACGCGGCGATCACCAACGGCGCCAAGGTCCTCATCCTCGACCCCGTCGACTCCAAGGCGGCCGGTGCGATCGCCACCAAGGCACAGGCGGCGGGCGTTCCGGTGATCGCATACGACCGGCTCATCAAGGGCTCGGCCGGCGTCACCGCATACGTCTCCTTCGACAACGTCAAGGTCGGCGAGCTCCAGGCGCAGAGCCTGATGAGCGCGCTGACGGCGGCGGGGAAGACCAGCCCGCACATCGTGATGATCAACGGCTCGCCCACCGATGCCAATGCGGCCTCGTTCAAGAAGGGCGCGCACAACGTGTTCGACCCGCTCGTGGCCAGCGGCAAGCTGACCATCGACAAGGAGTACGACACCCCCGACTGGAGCCCCGACCAGGCGCAGAACGAGATGCAGCAGGCGCTGACCGCGCTCGCGGGCAAGGTCGACGGCGTGTACTGCGCGAACGACGGCACCGCCGGCGGCGCCATCGCCGCCCTCAAGGCGGCGAACGTCAGCCCGCTCCCGCCGGTGACGGGACAGGACGCCGAGGTCGCCGGGGTCCAGCGCGTGCTCGCCGGCGAGCAGTACATGACCATCTACAAGGCGGTGCGGCCGGAGGCCGAGCTCGCCGCCCAGGCGGCTCTCGACCTGCTCGGCGGCAGGACGCTGAGCGGCTTCGACAGCAAGACCAACAACGACAGCATCGACGTGCCCTCGCACCTGCTCAATCCGGTGGCCGTCACCAAGAGCAACGTGAAGGACACGATCATCGCCGACCAGTTCCACAGCGTCGCCGAGATCTGCACCGCGCAGTACGCGGCGGCGTGCAAGGCTGCGGGCATCCAGTGACCGAGGTGGGTGCCGCCGCGGGGAGATCCCCCGCGGCGGCAGCCGCGTCCGACCCGGCGCGGCGCTCGCCGCTCCTCGAGCTGCGGCGCACCTCGAAGACGTTCGGGGCGGTGCAGGCGCTGTCGGGTGTCGACTTCGAGGTGTTCCCGGCGGAGGTGGTCGCCCTCGTCGGTGACAACGGCGCCGGCAAGTCCACGCTCGTCAAGATCATCGCCGGTGTCTACCGGGCCGATGAGGGCGAGTACATCTTCGACGGGCGGCCGGTCACCGTGCGCGGGCCACGCAGCGTCACCGATCTGGGGATCGCCACCGTCTACCAGGACCTCGCGCTGTGCGACAACCTCGACGTCGTCGCGAACCTGTACCTGGGCCGCGAGGAGGAGATCGGCCGCGGGCCGCTGGGCGTCGTCGACGAGGTTCCCATGGAGCGGCGCGCCATCGAGGTGCTCCGCGATCTGTCGGTGAAGATCCCCTCGGTGCGCACCCAGGTCGCCTCCCTGTCCGGCGGCCAGCGCCAGTCGGTGGCGGTGGCCCGCGCGGTGATGGGCGATGCCCGGGTGGTGCTGCTCGACGAGCCCACCGCGGCGCTCGGGGTGGCGCAGACCCGCCAGGTGCTCGACCTGATCATGCGACTGCGCGAGCAGGGTCTCGGTGTGGTGGTGATCAGCCACAACCTCGCGGACGTCTTCGAGGTCGCCGACCGCATCGTCGTGCTGCGCCTGGGCCGCCGCATCGCCTCGTTCGACGCCCCGACGGTGCGGCGCGACGAGGTGGTCGCCGCGATCACCGGCGCAGGCACCGATGGAGCGGCCGCGGCGGACGGGCCGGCCGCGGGCACGGACGCGGCGTCATGAGCACGATGGTCGACGACCCCCGCCTGGCACTGGAGCGGGGCGGCTGGGCGGGCCTGGTGAGGCTCGGACTTCGCCGCCTGCGTCAGGGCGAGCTCGGACCCGTCCCGGTGATCGTCGGGCTGGTGGTCATCGCCGCGGTCTTCCAGCTGCAGAACCCGAACTACCTGACGGCGCTGAACCTCACCAACCTGCTGCAGCAGATCGTTCCCGTCGGCGTGCTCGCCGTCGGGGTGGTCCCGGTGCTGCTGCTCGGCGAGATCGACCTCTCGATCGGCCCCCTGAGCGGGTTCTGCGGGGGCGTGCTCGCGGTGCTGTCGGTGAACCACGGAGTGCCCGGTCCGGTGGCGGTGCTCGCCGCGCTCGCGGTCGGTGCGGTGGTGGGCCTGTGCATCGGCCTGATCCGCACCAAGCTGCAGGTGCCGTCGTTCATCGTGAGCCTGGCGGGGTTCATCGGCTTCCAGGGCGCGCTGCTCTACGTGCTCGGCACCAGCGGCACGATCAACCTCAACGACAGCTTCATCCTGGCGCTCATGAACCGGCTGCTGCCGGTGTGGCTGGGATGGGTGGTGGGCCTCGCCTTCGTCGCCGCCTACGCGCTGGGCGGGCTGTGGAACCGCCGGCGGCGGCTGCGGGCCGGCCTGCTGGTGCCGCCGATCAGCCTGTTCGCCGTCCGGCAGGCGGTGATCGCCCTGCCCGTGCTCGCGGTGGTCGGGCTGATGAGCACCAACCGCGGCCGCGGGGTGATCCCGGTGTCCGGCGTGCCCCTGGGCGTCGTGATCCTGCTCGGCCTGGTGGTGCTGTTCGACGTCATCTGCGGGCGGACGACCTTCGGCCGCCACCTCTACGCCACCGGGGGCAACGCGGAGGCGGCCAAGCGCGCCGGCATCCCCGTCGACCGCATCCGGGTGGTCGTGTTCGTGCTCTCGTCCACCCTCGCCGCGTGCGGCGGAGTGCTCGCCGCCTCGCGCCTCTTCGCGGTGAACCAGGGCTCGGGCGGGGGCAACTTCACCCTCGACGCGATCGCCTGCGCGGTGATCGGCGGCACCAGCCTCTTCGGCGGCCGCGGCAGCGTGTGGTCGGCGCTCCTCGGCGCCCTGGTGATCGGCTCCATCGCCAACGGCATGGATCTCCTGGCGCTGCCGTCGTCGGTGAAGTTCATGATCGAGGGCGGCGTGCTGCTGGTCGCGGTCACCATCGACGCGGTGTCGAGGCGGGGGAGGCAGGCCGCGGGGCGGGTGTAGCCGGTCAGCGGCCTGCGAGCATCTCCACCACCGGTGCCATCTGCTCGAGGAAGGCGCCGTTGACGCTGATGTAGGACACGCCGAGGATCTCGCGGCGGCGTTGCAGCTCGTCGGCCATCTCCTGGGTGGTGCCCCGGAGCATGGTCAGGGAGTCGCGCTCGATCAGCGTGGCCGCGTCCACCGGGAAGAACCGCTCGGTCCCCGGAGCGAGCTGGTCACCCACCACGAACAGGTTCATCGCCAGCTCGATCGCATCGACCCGGGGCCCGGCCAGGTCGCGGACCTCGGCGGCCATCCGGGCCACCTCGTCGCGGGTGGCGAGCGGATCGGCGGCCAGGGTGATGATGTCCGCGTGGGCGGCGGCGAGCGCACGTGCCCTGGGGCCGCCGGCGGCGATCAGCACGGGGGTGTGCCCGTCACCGTCGAGGACACGCAGGTGCTCGATGGTCTCGGCCACCTGGGCGAGGCGCTCGACGGCCGACCCGTAGGGCAGGCCGAGCTCCTCCGTGAACGGGCGCACGTCGGGCCGCCCGGTGCCGATCCCGAGCTCGAAGCGGCCGCCGGTCAGCACCGACAGGCTGTGCGCCTCCCAGGCCGCCGAGCGCGGCGGGCGCAGCGGACCGGCCAGCACGAACGTCCCGACCCGCAGATCGGCCACCGCGGCGGCCATCGCGAGGGACGGGAAGGGCGCGAGCAGCTGCGGGACGTCGGGCATCAGGAGGGTCGAGTAGCCGAGCTCCGCCACCCGCCGCGCCGTGGACAGCCAGTCCTCGCCGCCGCCGCGCGGGGCCGCAACCACTCCGAAGCGAAACCGCCGGTCGGGCATTCGGTCACCCTCCGTTCAGGGTCGGACGAGCAGGTGGAACTGACCCCGGGTCGAGCCGGCGGCCGGCTCGACCCGGAGCCCGTGCGTCTGGGGTCAGGGCGTCGCCGGGGCGGTGGGGTAGCGATCGTGGTGGCGCACCCAGGCCATGGTGAAGTCGAGGGCGTCCTCGTCGCGACCCTTCGGGACGAGGTCCATCAGGTTGTACGCGCCGACCAGCATGTCGAGGCCGCGCGCGTAGGTGGAATAGGTGTGGAGGACGTCGCCGTTCTCGTCGCGGGTGAAGACGCTCAGACCGGGAAGCTCGTCGCTCGTGAACCGCCGCCGGCCGAAGTTGTAGTCGACCTCGCCCGCGGCCCGATCCTGGTCGGTGAACGACACGTGGTGGTCGTGGTTGAAGTCGCTCCCGTACGACGACACCCACCGGAAGCGCCAGCCCATCCGCCCCCTGAACGCCTCGATCTGGTCGAGGGGGGCGCGGGAGACCGCCACCAGGGTGATGTCGCGCTGGGCGAGGTGGACGGTCGCGCCGTCGAAGTGGTCGGAGACCAGCGAACAGCTCCGGCACCCCTCCTCCCAGCCCGGTCCGAACATGAAGTGGTAGACGATCAGCTGACCGCGACCGTCGAAGAGGTCGGCGAGCGTCCGGGGGCCGTCCGGGGTGTCGAAGGTGTAGGTCGTGTCGACCCGCACCCAGGGCAGCGCGCGCCGCTCCGCGCTCAGCTGATCACGGAGCTTCGAGAACTCCTTCTCGCGACGGAGGTGCTCCGTGCGCGCCGCCAGCCACTCGTCCCGCGACACCACCGCGTGCTTCACGCCGTCGCCTCCACGATCTCGGCGGCGAGGCGGTCCAGGATCTGCGACCAGCCGTTCCGATGGTTCTCACACTCGACCGCGTCGCCGAAGCGCGCGTGGTGCAGAGTGAGCGCAGTCCGGGTGCCCTGCTCCTCGAAGGTCACGGTGAGCACGGTCTCGCGGCCGGAACTGCCGTCGGGCTCCTCCCAGGCCCAGGTGGTCACCAGCCGCTCCGGCTCCACGACCTCGCGGTAGACGCCCCACACCCAGTGATCGACGCCGTCGGGTCCGCGCATGCAGATGCGCCAGGCGCCGCCGGGACGGACGTCCATGGTGCACGAGGGGGTGGTGAAGCCCTTCGGACCCCACCAGCGGACCAGGTGCTCGGGGTCGGTCCAGGCGCGGAAGACGAGCGCGCGGGGGGCATCGAGGACGCGGGTGAGCAGCAGCTCCCGGTCTGCCGAGGTCGTGCTCTCACTGGTCGTCGGGGCCATGGGTCTCCTCCTTCGTCGTGCTCTGCAGCTCACGCAGGTAGTCGTCCAGGCGACCGAGGCTCTGCTCCCAGAACTCACGGTAGCCGTCCAGCCAGTCGGAGGCGTCCTTCAGCGGCCCCGCCTCCAGCCGGCAGGGCCGCCACTGGGCCTCGCGACCGCGCGCGATGAGACCGGCGCGCTCCAGCACCTTGAGGTGCTTGGAGATGGCGGGAAGGCTCATCGCGAACGGCTTCGCCAGCTCCGTCACGGGGGCCTCGCCGCCGGCGAGACGAGCCAGGATGGCGCGCCGGGTGGGGTCGGCGAGGGCCGCGAAGGTGGAGCTGAGCTGATCGGGCGACATATCCATTGTGAACTACTCGGTTAAATAACTAGATGGTTTAATACAGCACCCAGGACGGCATGTCAAGGGCCTCCGCCGATGGAGCAGGCGGCTCTCAGCCGCCGGCGGGACGCACCGCACGGAAGCGCAGCCGCCCGTCCCGCACCACGCTGACCTGCTCGAAGCCGGCCCGGCGCAGCCGCTCCGGAAGCCCGGCCGCGTCCACCAGCACCATGGTGTCGCGCACGTGGAGCAGGCGGAACACCAGGGTGCCACCGACGCTGTCGCTGCCGGCGAGCACCCCGCCGGGGCGGAGCACCCGGCACGTCTCCGCGAGCAGCCGGTCCTGCAGCGCCGCGGAGGGGACGTGGTGGAGCATGGTGAAGCAGACCACCGCCGAGAAGCGGCCGTCGGGAAAGGGCATCGCTGTGCCGTCGCCGTGCACCACCTCGACGCCGGTGCCGCGCATCCTCAGCGCCAGCGCGGCGGCGAGCCGCGCGTCGATCTCCAGCGAGGTGAGCCGGGGGACGCGCCGACGCAGCAGGTCGGTGGTGCGGCCAGGTCCCGGCCCGACCTCGAGCACGTCGTCACCGAGGTCGACGCTCTCGAGCGCCGGTGGGATCACCCGGCCGGCGACGGTCCGCGCCCAGCGCTCGGAGCGGCAGTAGCGTCGATGGAGGAGGTTCACGGCCGCCGATGGTAGCATCACAGATGCATGGGTGAAACGCCAACGTTGCATAGCACCGAGGACGAGGCGGCCGGTGGGGCCGTCGACGATCCCCTCCTGCTCGACGCCGCGCTGCGTGCCCTGGCAGCCTGGGGATGGGAGGGGATGACCCTCGACCGCATCGCCTCCGAGGCGGGCCGGTCGCGGGTCACGCTGTGGCGTCAGGGGGTGCGGCGGGACGGCATCTCCGCGGGGCTGCTGCTGCGCCTCGCCGCCTCCCACCGCCAGGCGCTCTGGCCGGTGGTGACCTCGACCGGTACGCCGCGAGCACGGCTGGAGGACGCGCTGGCGGCGCTCTGCCGGGTGGCCGACGACAACCTCGTCCTCCTCTCCGGCTGCGACACCGCGTTCCACGACGCCGAGACGGCGGGGCTGGTGCCGCGCGGCGAGTTCAGCCGCCCGCTCGAGCGCATCCTCCGCGACGGTGTCGCCGACGGCACGCTGCGCCCGGGCTCGAGCCCGGAGGAGACCGCCTCGGTGCTCTTCAACGCGGTGTGCTGGACCCACGTGCACCTGCGCGCACGCCACCGCTGGTCACCGGAGCGCGCCCGCCGCAGTGTGCTCGGCCTGGTGCTGCACGGCGTGGTCGCGGATCAGGCGCCGGTGGTGCCGAAGAGCCGGTCGCCGAAGTCGCCGAGGCCGGGGACGATGTAGGCGCTGCTGTTCAGCCCGTCGTCGAGGGCGGCGGTGAAGACGCTCACGTCGGGATGCGCCTCCTCGAGCCGGCGGACCCCCTCCGGGGCTGCCACCACGCAGACCAGCCGGGTGCCGAGCCCCCCGGCCGCGGTGATGAGGTCGAGCGCCTGGGCGGCGGAGCCGCCGGTGGCGAGCATGGGGTCGAGAAGGAGCGGCAGCTTGCCCGCCATCGGCGGCAGCTTGCGGTAGTAGATGCGTGCCACCGCGGTGGTCTCGTCACGCTCGAGGCCGAGGTAGCCGACGCTCACCCGGGGCAGCAGGTCGAGCACCGGCGGCAGCAGTCCGAGGCCGGCGCGCAGCACCGGGATGGCGACCACCTCGCCGTCGAGGTACGACGCCGCCGCCTCGGTCATCGGCGTGGTCACCGTCGCCTCGCGGGTGGGCAGCCCGGCGGTCGCCTCGTAGAGCAGCAGGGTCATGATCTTGCGCGCCAGGCTGCGGAACTCCTCGGGACCGGTGCGGTGGTCGCGGAGCCCGGCGAGGCAGTCGAGCACCACCGGGTGGGTGCTGACGTGGAGCGGCATCGCGGGATGCTTAGCACACGGCCGCCCCGAACAGCCGTTCCTCGGGAGTACACTGCGCGCGTGACTCGAACCCAGCGCATCAGGGTGGTGAAGCGCATCGCTGGGGCGGTGACCGCGACGGTCGCGATCGGCGGGGCGGTCGGCGCCGTGGTCGACGCGTCGGGACGCAGCGCCGGGCCCGGGGTGCCGGCGAGCACGCCGTCGGCGCCGCACAGCCCCTCGGCTCCGCACGCGTCGCACATCGCCGGGACGGGGCCGGCGACCGCCGGCGCCACCCCGGTCCCGGGGGCCACCCACCGGCCCACCCACCGCCCCACGCCGACCCCGCTGCCGACGCCGTGAGCGAGGTCTAGCCGCCCTCCGCGGTCCTGGCCGGCTCGACCGCAGCCGGCGGCGGCGACTCCGCCAGGCGGATGGCCTCGTGCAGGCGCCGATCGCGAGCGAGCATCCCGTCGAGGCCGGCGATGACCCCGCGGAGCACCAGCGCCGGCGCCACCCACCCCGGCGCGGTCATCCGGGCGGCGCGGCGCTCGACCCCGCGGGCGATCGCCTCGCCGGCGAGTCCCACCTCGACCGGCCTGGTGAGCCAGCCGGGCAGCGCCTTCCGGACCGCCCCGACCGTCTCCGACGCGAAGGCGCGGCGCACCAGGTCGGTGTCGACGAAGCCGAAGTAGGCCACCCCGGCGGTCGCGCCGTGGGGCGCCAGCTCGGTGCGCAGCGCCCGCCCCAGCTGCTCGACCGCCGCCTTGCTGGCCGCGTACGGCGCCGCCATGGTCCCGTTCATGAACGCGTAGGCGGAGGCCACCACCACCACGTGTCCGCGGCGTTCGACGACATGGGAGAGCGCGGCCTTCACGGTGTGCCAGACCCCGTGGAGGTTGACCGCCAGCACCCGGTCGAAGTCGGCCCGGTCGACCGAGAGCATCGTCGCCGGCGGCGGCTCGATGCCGGCGTTGGCGATGACCACGTCGATGCCGCCGAGGCGCTCGACCACCCGCTCCACCGCGGCGGTGAGCGCCTCGGCGTCGGTGACGTCGACGGTGCCGGCGATGGCGCCGCCGCCCAGCTCCGCGGCGGCGCGCTCGGCCTCGGCGCCGTCGATGTCGAGCAGCGCCAGCCGCGCGCCCCGCGCCGCCAGCCGCCGGGCGGTGTCGAGGCCGATGCCGCGGGCGCCGCCGGTGACCAGCACCACCCGTCCGGCGACGTCGAGGGCCGGGCGCCTCATCCCGCGGCCCCCGCCGATTCGGGCTGCGCCACCGCGGTCGCGGCGGGATCGGGGGCAAGCACCCGGTAGACGGCGGGGTCGAATCGCCGGGTGCGGCGGCGGTACTCGGACATCAGCCCCGGCCAGTTGTTGACGACGCGCCCGGACGGGGTGCGGTACCAGCTGGTGCACCCGCTCTGCCACACCGAGGTGCGCAGCCGCTCCTGCACCTCGCGGCCGAAGGCGTCCTGGACGCTGTCGCGGAGGTCGAGGGACACGCCGGGGCGGCGGGTCATCTCCCGCAGCGCTCCCAGCACCCAGCTGATCTGGCTCTCGAGCATGTGGATGATCGACCCCGACCCGAGGTTGGTGTTGGGCCCGTAGAGGATGAAGAGGTTGGGGAAGCCGGTGACGCTCAGCCCCAGGTACGCCTCGGCGCCGTCACGCCAGACGTCGTCGAGCGAGCCGCCGCCGAGCCCGCGGATCCGGATCGGCGCAAGGAAGGCGTTGGCGGTGAACCCGGTGCCGTAGACGATGGCGTCGACCCTGCGCTCGGTACCGTCGGCGGTGACCACGCCGTCGCGGGTGACCTCGCGGACCGTGTCGGTGACCACCTCGAGGTTGCTCCGCGCCATCGCCCGGTAGTAGTGGGAGGAGATCAGCACCCGCTTGCAGCCCATCTCGTAGTCGGGGACGAGCCGGGAGCGCACCGCCCGGTCGCGCACCTGCAGCCGCAGCATCGCGCGCGACGTCAGCCGCAGCGGGGTGACCATCCAGCGGGCCCGGGTGAAGCCGAGGGCGGCCGTCTCGAAGAAGAGGAACCAGCCGGCGCGGGCCGCCAGCGGCCACAGCGGCAGCCACCGGAAGAGGCGCCGGTGCCTCGCCCGGTAGGGCGCGTCGAGCTTGGGGATCACCCACGGCGCGCTGCGCTGGAAGAGGTGCAGCCGCTCGACCCGCTGGGCGATCTCGGGCACGAACTGGATCGCGCTCGCGCCGGTGCCGATCACCGCCACCCGCTTCCCGGTCATGTCATAGGAGTGATCCCACCGCGCGGAGTGGAAGGCGGTGCCGGCGAAGCGCTCGATGCCGGGGATGGCGGGCAGGGCGGGCCGGCTCAGCTGGCCGCAGGCGGTCACCAGCACGTCCACCTCGACGGTCTCGCCGGCGGTGGTGCGCAGCCGCCAGCGCCGGGTCGGCTCGTCGAAGTCGGCGGAGGCGATCTCGGTGCCGAGCCGCAGGTGGGGCCCGAGCCGGTACCGGCGGACGCAGCCGTCGAGGTAGGCGAGGATGTCGCGCTGGGGCGAGAAGCGGCGCGACCAGTCGCGGCTGCGCTCGAACGAGTACGAGTAGAGGTGGGAGGCGACGTCGCAGGCCGCCCCCGGGTAGGTGTTCTCGCGCCAGACCCCGCCGACGCTGCCCGCCTTCTCGAAGAGGGTGAAGTCGGCGAGGCCGCTCTGCTTGAGCTGGATCGCCATCCCCACGCCGGCGAAGCCGCCGCCGACGATGGCGACGCGGGGCGGCCGGGGCGAGCCCTCGATGCGGGTGCGCAGGAACGTCCCCAGCCGGGTGATCGCGGGGCCGGCGGCGGCGAGCAGCCCGGCGAGCACCTGGAAGTCGTGCCACATCCCCTCGACCCGGTCGTGGTCGACGCTCACCCCGGCGGCCCGGGCGCGATCGACGAAGCGGTCGGCGTCGCTGACCAGGACGTCGTTGGCGCCGCCCTGGACCATGACGGGCGGCAGCCCGCGGAGGTCGGCGAAGAGCGGCGACACCGTGGGGTCGTCGAGGGCGCGGTCGCCCGCGTAGCGGCGGGCGCACAGGCGCAGCCAGGAGGGCTGGAGCAGGGGGTCGCCCGAGGCCTCCGCGACCACCGACCGGCCGCTCAGGGTGAGGTCGAGCCATGGGGAGATCAGGCCGAGCGCCGGGGGCGGTGGCGCGCCGGTGTCACGCAGGCGCAGCGCCGCGGCCATGACCAGGTTGGCGCCCGCGGAGTCGCCGGCGAGGGCGACCCGCTCCGGGCGCAGGCCGGAGGCGAGCAGCGCGCGGTGGGCGGCGAGCGCGTCCTCGAGGGCCGCGGGGCAGGGATGCTCGGGGGCCAGCCGGTAGCGCGGCACGTAGACGGGACACCCGGCTGCGAGCGCGAGATGGGCGGCGAGGCTGCGGTGGGTGACCGGCGAGAGCGTGGTGAAGCCGCCGCCGTGGAGGTAGAGGATCGCCGCGGAGCGGTCGGCGCCGTCGTGCTCGACCACCTCGGTGGAAACCCCGCCGAGGTCGACCGACCGGATCCGCGCGCCCAGGGTGACCGCCAGCGGGCGGAGCAGCGCCTCGGTGACCGGCCGCTGCACCCGCGGCGGCACGGCGACGCTCAGCACCGGGCGGAACGTGGTGCGCACCACGGCCCGCAGCACCGGCGCGGGGATGGTCACCCGCATCAACCTCACTCCCTCCCGCACGGCCCGACGGTCGCGTCCAAGTCTAGGTGCTGCCGGGCACGCGACCGCCTCGCCGCCTCGGGTCGGCGGCCGCCGGGTCGGCGGGTCACCGGCCAGAGCCGTCCACACCCCGCCGCGGGACGTCGGCTAGGGTGGCGCGGGGCCCGCGGGGCGCAGGCTCTCGGACACGGTCGCCGCGGAGGTTACACGGTGGTTATGCCGAACGGCCCAGACTGGTCGAAAGCGTCCCGCCCCGATCGAGAGGAGAAGCACGTCGATGTTCACCAGGCCGGCCTTCCGGGGCTCGGGCCCAGGGTTCCATCAGGTCAGCGAGTGGCAGCTGGTGCTGGCCACGGTGCTGCGCTTCGTCGCCGTCCTGCTGGTGATCGCGGCCGCCGTCTACGTGGCGCGCTCGTTCCTGCAGGCCCGCGCGCAGACGCCCCACCACACCCCGCCGCCGCCCCGCTCGCCGGGGCTCGACGAGCTCGACATGCGCTACGCCCGCGGCGAGGTGACCCGCTCCGAGTATCTCGAGCGCCGCGGCGACCTCGGCGGGACCGCGCCTCCGCCTCCGCCGCCGGTGGCCTGACCGGGGCCGCCGGGTGACGGCGCTGCGGGGTCACTCCCTGCAGCGCCCCTGGGGACGGCTGCGGGTCTGGAGCGGGGGCTCCGGACCCGTGGTCGTCGCCGTCCACGGCCTGGGCGGCTCGGGCCGGTACTTCGACGGCCTCGCCGCCCTGGCCCGCGACCGGTTCACCGTGGTCGCCCCCGACCTCGGCGGCTTCGGCCACTCCGACAAGCCCGCGGTCGACTACGGCCGCCGCTTCCACCTCGACAACCTCGACGCCGTCGTCGACGAGGCCGCCCCCGGCGGGCGGGTGGTGGTGGTGGGCCACTCGCTCGGCGGGGTGCTCGCCGCCCTCTGGACGGCGCGCCGGCCGGAGCGGGTGGCCGCGCTCGCCCTCGTCGCCACCCCCTTCCCCGCCACCGGGAGGGGCATGCCGGCGGCGAGCCGGCGCACCCACGCCGCCGACCGGCGTCCCGGCCGCCGGCTGGTGTACGGCGCGCTCCAGGCGGCCTGGCCGGTGATCACCCTGCCGGTGCGCTCGCGCACCTTCCCACGCGCCGTCATCGCCGACTACCTGCGCCACACCCTGCCCAGCTACTGGGGCACCGCCGGCGCCGTCCTCTGGGACCCGTCCACCGAGGCCGAGCTCGCCGGCCTGGCGGCCTGGCCGGGATCGCCGGCCCTGATCCTCACCTCCCCCGAGGACCGCAGCGTCGCCGCCGCCGACGCCGACCGCTGGGCGGCGCTGCTGCCGCGGGCCGGGCGGCAGGGCGCGGCGGGCGGCCACCAGCTGCTGCTGCGCACCCGCTTCGCCGCGCTGCTCGCCTGGCTCGACCGGCTGGCTCTTTAACATGGGCCCGGCGGGCTCACGACCAGGAGGTGCGACATGGCGGGTGGCGACGGCCGGCGGTTGAGGCTCGCGGCGCTGGCCCCCGCCGTCCCTCCCGAGATGATCACCCTGCTCGACGGCGCCGGCATCGACGTGGCCCTGCCGCCGAGCCGCGACCAGGACGGGGTGCGCGCCGTGCTCGGCGGCGCCGACGTGGTGCTCGCCGACTGGAGCGGCACGCTGCGGCTGGGAGCGGCGGAGGCCGCGCTCGCCTCCGGCATCGGCTACATCCAGAACGCCGGGGCGGGGACCGACTCGATCGACCTCGCCGCCTGGGCCGCGGCGGGCGTGCCGGTGGCGAGCACCCCGGGGGCGAACGCCACCGGCGTCGCCGAGTGGTGCGTCGCCGCCGCGCTGTCGGTGCTCCGCTCGATGACCTGGGCGGACGCCGAGGTGCGCGCCGGGCGGTGGCCACAGCTGGAGGCGGCGGAGCGCGGCTGCCGCGAGCTCGGCGCCCAGCGGGTCGGGATCGTCGGCTTCGGCGATATCGGCAGCCGCTGCGCGGTGCGCTTCGGCGCCTTCGGGTGCGACGTCTCGTACTGGTCGCGGCGCCGCCGTCCCCCCGAGGAGGAGCACGGCGCCACCTGGCGCGAGCTCGACGACCTGGTCCGCGGCAGCGACGTGCTGGTGCTCGTCGTCCCGCTCACCGCGGAGACCCGCGGGCTGCTCGATGCCGGCCGGCTGGCGCGGATGCCCCGCGGGGCGGTGGTCGTCAACGGCGGCCGCGGCGGGCTGGTCGACGAGGGGGCGCTGATCGCCGCGCTCGACTCCGGCGCCCTGGGCGGCGCCGCGCTCGACGTCTTCGCCACCGAGCCGCTCGCCGCGGACTCGCCGCTGCGGCACAGCGACCGGGTGCTGCTCTCGCCGCACATCGGCGGCGCCACCGCCGAGTCGCGGATGCGCATCTTCTCGATGATCGCCGGCAACCTGACCCGGGCGATGCAGGGAGAGCCGCTGCAGGGGGTGGTGAACGGCGCCTCCCCGCAGGTGCGCTGGCGCAGCTGAGCGCCCTCCCCGCACCGCCGCTCGCGCTCCCCGGCCCCGGCCGCGGCCGCGTCCATCTCGCCGACAACCTCGAGGTGCTGCGGCGGCTGCCCGACGCCGAGATCGCGCTCGTCTACATCGACCCGCCGTTCAACACCGGGCGGGTGCAGCGGCGCACGTCGATGCGCACCGTGCAGAGCGAGGCCGGCGGCGACCGGACCGGCTTCGGAGGCCGCCGCTACCGCACCGAGACCACCGGCACCCGCGCGTACACCGACGCCCACGACGACTACCTCGCGTTCCTCGAGCCCCGGCTGCGCGAGGCGTGGCGGGTGCTGGGCCCCGCCGGCACCCTCTACGTGCACCTCGACTACCGCGAGGTGCACCACGTCAAGGTGCTCCTCGACGGTCTGGTCGGCCGTGACCGCTTCCTCAACGAGATCATCTGGGCCTACGACTACGGGGCCCGCAGCCGGCGGCGGTGGCCGGCCAAGCACGACAACATCCTCGTCTACGTGAAGGACCCGGACGCGTACTGGTTCGACAGCACGGCGGTCGACCGCGAGCCCTACATGGCGCCCGGGCTGGTGACCGCGGCGAAGGCGGAGCTGGGCAAGCTGCCCACCGACGTCTGGTGGCACACCATCGTCTCGCCGACCGGGCGGGAGAAGACCGGCTACCCCACCCAGAAGCCGGAGGCGGTGCTGCGCCGCATCGTCACCGCCTCGACCCGCGCCGGCGACTGCGTGCTCGACTTCTTCGCCGGCAGCGGCACCACCGGCGCCGTCGCCCGCCGGCTGGGACGCCGCTTCGTCCTCGTCGACTGCAACCCCGAGGCGTTCGAGGTGATGCGCGATCGGCTGGGGGGCACGGACATCGACTATGTGCGAGGATCGGACCCGGTGGGCGAGGCGGGGGAGGACCCATGACCGGAGAGCCGGGCGCCACGACGGAGGCGGGGGCCCGGGCGGGCGGTGCGGTGGCGCTGGTCTCCGGGGGTCTCGACTCGGTGACCCTCGCCCACCTCCTCCACCACCGTGGCCACGCGCCGCTCCACCTCGTCTCCATCGACTACGGCCAGCGCCACCGCCGCGAGCTCGACGACGCCCGCGCCTGCGCGGAGCGGCTGGGGGCGCGCTGGGACTGCGTCGACCTCGGCTCCCTCGGGGTGCTGCTCGGCGGGTCGGCGCTCACCGATGCCGCGGTCGAGGTGCCCGACGGCCACTACGCCGACCAGACCATG
Organism: Candidatus Dormiibacterota bacterium; assembly: GCA_036495095.1. Lineage (NCBI taxonomy): Bacteria > Bacillati > Candidatus Dormiibacterota > Candidatus Dormiibacterota bacterium. Next base: position 16,436 of record DASXNK010000058.1, read on the forward strand.
CGAATCACGGTCGTGCCCAACCGCAACGCGGTGATGCTCACCGTCGCCCACGCCGTCGCCGTCGCCGGGGGCGCCGCGACGGTGGCCGCGGCCTTCCACGCCGGCGATCACCCCGTGTACCCCGACTGCCGCCCCGCCTTCGTCGACGCCTACCGGCGGATGCAGACCCTGGCCACCGAGGGCTTCGCCCCCGCGGACATGCTGGTCACCCCCTTCCTCCACCTCGACAAGGCGGCGATCGTGCGCGCCGGCCACCGGCTCGGCGTGCCCTTCGAGCGCACCTGGTCGTGCTACCGCGGGGGCGAGCGCCACTGCGGGCGCTGCGGCACCTGCGTGGAGCGGCGCGAGGCCTTCACCCTCGCCGGCGTGGCCGACCCCACCGCGTACGAGACCGCCCCCGGGGGCTGAGCGTGCTCACCGTCGCGGAGGTCTTCGGGCCGACCCTCCAGGGCGAGGGGCCGTCGCTGGGGCGCCGCTGCGCCTTCGTGCGGCTGGGCGGCTGCAACCTCGACTGCTCCTGGTGCGACACCCCCTACACCTGGGACTGGAGCCGGTTCCGCCCGGAGCGGGAGCTGCGCCGCCTCGACACCGCCGCGGTGCTGAGCGCGGTCGAGGCGATGGCCGTCGACATGCTGGTGGTGACCGGCGGCGAGCCGCTGCTGCAGGCGCGGGCGCTGCTCCCCCTGCTGACCGGAGCCGGGGAGCGGGGATGGCGGGTCGAGGTGGAGACCAACGGCACCGTCGCCCCCCCGCCGGAGCTCGCCGCGGGGGTGACCGCCTTCAACGTCTCCCCCAAGCTCGCCAACTCGGGGATCGCCGAGGCGGTGCGCATCCGCCCGGCGGCGCTCGCGGCGCTGCGCGGCACCGGCCGGGCGGTGTTCAAGTTCGTGGTCACGACCGCGTCCGAGCTCGACGAGGTCGCGGCGGTGGCCGCGGCGCACCGCCTGGAGCCGGTGTTCGTGATGCCCGAGGGGACCACCGCCGAGGTGGTGGTGGCGCGGATGCGCGAGCTCGCCGGGCCGGCGCTCGAGCGCGGCTTCCACCTCACCCCGCGGCTGCACATCCTGCTGTGGGGCGACCGGCGGGGCCGCTGACCCCGGACGCGGCGAAGGGAGGGGGCCCGCGGTGGGCCCCCTCCCCTCGAGGTCGTGCCGTTCGGTGCGGCGGTGACCGGCGGCCACGCCGGCCGGGGCCACCACCGCACCTTGCGGAGGATCTAGTACCGGGCGTTCGCGAAGAAGTACTCGTCGCAGCTGAGCAGGTTCACCGCGCCCACGTCGTCGCTCTGACCGTGGTCGAGGTTGCCGGTCCAGTACGCGAGCCCGGGGGCGTCGGCGGTGCGGTGGAGGTACTTGGAGTACCAGCCGTTCGCCACCGTGCCGTGGAACTCGTGGGAGTAGGCGAAGTTGTTGCCCATCGCCGAGCGCGGGGTGCCGGTGGCGATGGCGTGGACCCAGTAGTCGGTCTCGGGCTGCTTCGGGCCGCGGTTGAGGAAGACCTGGTACAGGGCATTGACGAAGGCGGTGTCGTTGCCCTGGCCCCGGTTGGCCGCGTTGTAGAACTCGGTGCTGCCGCCGATGAGGCCGAGCAGGGCCTCGTTGTAGTCTCCGGCGTTCAGCCGGCCGATCCAGTAGGCGCGGCCCCCGGGGTCCGCGGGCCGGCCCAGCACCAGCTGGTAGTCGGCGTCGACGATGTGGCCGTGGGCCTCGGTCGAGTCCACGAAGAAGTTGGCGACGCTGGCGCGGCTGGCGCCGCCGTCCAGCTTCTGGGTCCAGTAGGTGATGCCGGCGGCGTCACCGTTGCGGCCGAGGACGTCGTGGTAGAGGTTGCCGACGAAGCTGCCGTTGCCGGCGGGGACGACGACGCTGCCCACCGCGATGACGGTGGAGCCGCTCATCGCCCTGATGGTCTGGGTGCCGGGATGGCCGAGCACGACGGTGAAGCTGTTGGGGCCACCGAGCACGGTCATCAGGTTCTCGGGCTGGGGGTTGCTGCTGGCGTCCACGTAGGTGCTGGTCAGCGACTGGGCGGCGCCGCCGCTGGACAGGCTGATGGTGAAGGGCTCGAAGGCGCCCGGCGAGGACGTCGACGGGGTCAGCGAGATGGAGATCAGGTGCGCCGGCACGGCGACGGGGTTGGTGTCGCACTGCCAGGGGAAGCCCACGCCATTCCAGGCGGGGTTCTGGGTGAACGCGATCGGGCTCGTGCACTTGCCCTCGTTCGCCGGGGTCTCGCGGCAGGAGCTGCTCGGGGTGCCCGTCGACCAGTCGTCGGCGTCAGCGGGAGTCCCGTCGGGGGCGCTGGCGCCGGCGCTGTCGCACGGGGTGCTGGCCACGCCGCCGGCCGGGGCGTACCCGGGATGGGCCAGGCCGAAGTCGTGGAAGACGATCGGGTCGGCGGCGGTCGCCGAGAAGTACTTGGCGTGGTTGGGATCGTTGGGGAACTGCGCGGCCTTCCCGGTGGGGGCCATGTTGGTGACCTGGGCGGCGACGGTGCCGTCGTTGTTGACGGTGACGTCGGCGGTCTGCCACTGGCAGGCGCTGCCGCTGTTGCAGGGGGCGTAGCCGTCCGGGTTGGTGTTGTTGCCGGCCGGGGTCTGGGTCTGCTTCAGCCGGTAGTCGCCGGCGGGCACGCCCTTGAACACCAGGCAGCCCTTGCTGACCGTGGCGCAGTTGCCCTGCTGCAGCACGCAGGTCCCGACCAGACCGCCCGTGCCCGACGGGAAGGTGACCGCGGTCGTCGGGAGCGCGGTGCCGGTCGCGGTGGTGAGGACGTACCTGGCGCCGTCGAGGGGCGTCCTGCAGGAGTCCATGGTCTGGACGACGACGTCGTATGGGGCGCTGGTGTTGGACGCCACCGGGGTGGCGGCTCGCACCGAGGCGCCGTCGCTCCCGATGGCCGACACCACGGACGCGGCGCTGATCAGCAGCGCCGTGAGCCCCATGGTGAACCTGGAACCGGACAGTCTCATGAGCGTTCGTGCTCCCTTCCTGAAAAATCCGTCACGGGAGACCGGTGCCCGGTTCCCCTCCGCACTCGATTCAACGTGGCGTTGGTGGCGATCTTGCGTACCGACGCGCTTCTCGGCACTCCTCCGTCCCCCGTCCCTGCTCGTATCCTGGGGCGGGCCACGGCCCGTCCACCGCACACGACACGAGGTCCCGGTGAACTTCCTCAACGGGCTGAACGGCACCGTCGCCACCCTGCTTCTCTGTGCCCTCCTCTACCTCGACGAGGTGGGGGTGCCCCTGCCCTTCGCGCCGAACGAGGTGCTGCTGGTGCTCGCCGGCCTGCTGATCGGGACCGGCGCGGTGTCGCCCTGGATCTTTCTCCCGATGGCGCTGATCGTCATGGTCGCGGGGTCGCTCAGCGGCTTCGGCTGGGCGCGCGCCCTCGGCGCCGAGCGGCTGCGTGCCGTCGCCGAGAAGCTCCACGCCGAGAGGGCGTACGACCGCGCCACCCGCCGGGTCCAGCAGGCCAGCGCCCGCTCGATCGCGGTCACCCGCCTGATCCCCGGGGTCCGCACCTACGCCACCCTGGTGGCCGGCGCCAGCGGCCTGCCGGTGCGGGTCTTCGCCACCGGCGCGATCCCCGCCCTGGTGGTCTGGGTCGCGGTGTGGGTCGGGCTCGGGGTCGCGGTGGGCGCCCCGGTCGAGCTCTTCCTCAGCCACTTCGAGCGCCTCGCCACCAGCGGCCTGCTCCTGATGGCCGCGGGAGCCGGGGCCTACCTGGCCATCCGCAGGGTCCCGAGCGCGGACGAGGAGATCGAGGGGATGATCTCCCGGGTGCCGAGCGCCGGCCGGCTGGCCCTCGCCCTCATCCTCGACTTCGGCGTGGTGGCCACCATCGTGAGCGGCGCCGATCGCATCATCCGGGCGGCGGCCCACTTCCACCACGTCGGCCTCCGCGACTTCCTGGTGCTGATCGGCGCGGTGATCGTCGTCTACGTGGTGATCACCCGGCGGGGCCCGGGCGGCACCGCGGGCGAGCGCCTGGTCAAGGTGACCTACCGGGTGCGCCTCCGCCGGTCGCGCCGGGAGCGGCGCGGTCGCGCGGCGCCGGCGACACCGCCGGAGGACGCGGACCCCAGCCCCTCGGAGCCGCGGGAGGCGGCGAGCCGCTAGCCGCGCCTAGGGCGTCATCCCGAGGGACGGATCGGTGCTGCCCGGCTGGTTGGGGGCGAGCACCGTGCCCGAGCTGTCGGTGGGGCCGAACTGACCCTCGGGGTCGTCGGCGGCGTTGGGGTCGGTGGTGGGGGCGGTGATGCCGTCGGAGGCCGAGGTGCCGTCGACGCCGGGGTCGCCGCCCGCGGTGGTGCCGTCGCTCCCCTCGGTCCCGGGGGCGCCGATGGCGCCGGGGTCACCGGCGTTGGCGGCGGCGGCGAGCGGTGCGGAGACGGCATGGCCGGAGACCGCGGGCACCCTGACCGCGGCCGGCAGAGGGCCGGGACCGGCGGCGGACGCCCTCGCCGAGGCGACCATCACCACCGCGACCACGGCCACGGCGATCAGCCCGGTGACCAGGGTGAGAAGGCGGCGCCGGCGGTGCTCGGAGGCGTCCATGACGCTCCCATGGTACGGCCGTGTCCGGCCCGTGAAGCCACCGTCACCGGATCACCACACCGCGGGCGGCCCGCTGGGGGCCTCCGCGCGAGCCCGCCGCGCCGGTGCATCATGGCGCCGTGAGCAGCGCCCCGCTCGCGGTCATCCGCATCGGCATCGACCCGGTCTTCCACATCGGCCCGGCGGCGATCCACTGGTACGGCGTCATGTACGCGGTTGCCTTCTACGTGGGCTACCGGGTGGCGGTGGTCCCCTACCTCACCCGCCGCGGGGTCGACCGGCCGACCATCGACCGGCTGATCACGTGGACGATCATCATGGGGCTGCTCGGCGCCCGCCTCTACTACGTGGTGCAGAGCGGCCTCGGCTACTACCTCAGCCACCCCCAGCACATCCTCGCCTTCTGGGAGGGGGGGATGGCCTTCTTCGGGGCCATCCTCGGCGCCTTCGCCACCCTCGCGGTGCTCGGCCGGCGCTACCACATCTCCTTCTGGGTGCTGGCCGACGCCGCGGTGCTCTTCGGGGTGGTGGGGCAGCCGATCGGCCGCATCGGCAACCTGATCAACGGCGACATCCTCGGGGGCCCCAGCACCCTGCCCTGGGCGACCGCCTACACCAACCCCGACGCCATCCTCCAGACTCAGCAGGGCTTCAGGTTCTGCGACCCCAACGCGGTGGTCTGCACCGCCTACCAGCCGGCGGCGGCGTACGAGGCGATCGGCACCATCCTCATCGGCCTGGTGCTGCTGGCACTGCTGCGCCGGGGGGTCAGGGACGGCGTCCTCGCGATCACCTACGTGGCTCTGTACGCGGTCAGCCAGATCGTCATCTTCCGCTGGCGGGAGAGCGAGCCGGTGATCGCCCTCGGCCTCAAGCAGGCGCAGCTCACCGCCATCGTCGTGCTCGTGGTCGGGGTGCCGCTGCTGCTGCTGCTCCGCCGCCGCAGCCGGGGCGACGCCGAGGTCCGCGGCGGCCGGCCGGTGACGGAGTCGACCCAGCCGGCGGAGCCGGTGGCATGAGCCCCGGCCGCGTCATCGTCGCAGGGTAGGATCGCGGACCATGCATGAGCTCGCCCAGATCGTCGCCCTCCTCGTCCGGATCGAGATCATCCTGATCTTCGCCCGGGTGCTGCTCTCATGGTTCCCGGGGATCCCTCCCTGGCACCCGGCGGTGCGCCTCCTCAGCGCCGTCACCGATCCGATCCTGATGCCCTTCCGGCGGATGCTGCCCAGCATCGGCGGGCTCGACTTCTCGCCGATCGTCGCGATCGTGGCGCTGCAGGTGGTGGGCGGGTTCCTCGTCGACCTGATCGAGCCGCGCGGCGGATCGCTCGCGCTCTCGCTCGCCATCGCGCTGCGCGACGTGGTCCACACCGTCCTGCTCGTGCTGGTGATCATCGTGCTGCTCCGGGTGGTGATCTCCTTCATGAAGGTGAGCCCCTTCCATCCCGCGGTGCGGCTGATCCGGGACATGTCGTCACCCCTGGTGCGGCCCTTCGCCGGGGTGGGCGCGCGCAGCGCCGCCGCCGACGTCCCCGCGCTCGTCGCCCTCGCGGTCTACGTGATCCTGCTCATCGTCGCCGGCCGCCTGCTCGACCAGCTGGTGCTGAGCATCGCCGGGCAGACCGTCATCGTCGGCTGAGCCCGGGGGTCGGCACCTCGTGGCCGGACGGGTGCGCCCGGGCCGGCCGTGCCGGGTCCGGTCAGGCGGCCGCCCACCAGCGCAGCAGGGGGACGAGGTCACCGGCCTCGCGGAGGGTGACGTCGACGCCGAGGGGGCGCAGCGCCTCGGCCTCGCCGCCGACGATGACGCCGCGCACCGGAGGACCGCCGGGACGCTCGGCGCGGTGACGGCGCACCAGCTCCCAGTCGTCGCGCACGTCCCCGGCGTACACGGCGGCGCTCGAGCCGCAGGCGTCGAGCACCCGCTCGAGGCAGGCGGGGTCGGGCTTGCGCAGCTGGTCCCCGGTGACCACCGCGTCGACGTCGGCGAGCGACCAGCCGAGCAGCTCGAGCGCCGCCTCGAGCTCGGGCGGGGTGCGGCCGGTGATCAGCGCCACCCGGGCGACCTGCGCGGTCTCGCGCAGCCGCCGGGGCAGGTCGGCGGCGACCAGCGGGCGCTCGGCGTCGACCAGCCCGGCGGCGGTGGTGACGTGCCGCGGATCCTCGCCGAAGACGGCGCGGAAGCGGTCGGCGCCCCAGTAGTGCTCGTCGAAGACACGGACGCAGAGGCCGCCGTCCACCCGGGGCAGCTCCGGCGCCGCGGCGCGGAGCCCGGCGAGCCCGCCCCCGGCGGCCTCGACCGCGGAGAGCAGCGCCTCGAGGCGGCCGGCCGCCCCGCCGGCGCCGACCGCGGCGAGGGCGATGCTGCTGTGGATGTCGTCGTTGAAGCCGCCGGCCCGCTTGAGCTGCGCGATCTCGGCGTGGCTGGGCGTCCACGGCCGCTCCACGCCCATCAGCCGCTGCAGCGCGGCCACGGTGTGCCGCACCGCCTCGCGGAAGGAGGGCTCGACGTCGACGAGGACGCCGTCGACGTCGAGCGCCACGGTATCGGGGTGGAACGGCATGGCCGCCGCCGCGGTGAGCCGGGCTCCCGGAGGGAGGGCCGCCGCCCCCATCAGGGGGGAGGTGCCCCGCCGTTGCGGCCGCGGACGCGTCGGGGATCGCGGGGGGCGGCGCGGTCCCGGCGCAGCTCCAGCCGGTAGGAGCCCTCGCCGAGCAGCGCGGTCACCGCCCGCTCCAGCGGCGGACCGGGGTCGACGCCGAAGCCCTCGGCCAGGCTGACCTGGTCGACCTTCTCGGGAAGCTCGACGTGGAGCACCACCGGGGCGTCCCCGCGGTGCAGCTCGAGCGCCTCGCGCAATGGTCCCAGCAGCGGGACGTGGGCGGCGCCGAGCGCAAGGTGCACGGTGGCGTTGCGCCGCCAGGTGAGCAGCCGCGGGTCCTCGAGCCCGAACACCGCCTCGGCGATGATCTTGGCGGGCTCGGGCTCGCCGCCACGCTCGTCGTCGTCGCCGCGCGACTGCGCCTCCACCTTGCCCCGCACCACCACCACGCTGTCCGGGGTGAGCAGCGACGCGCACTCCTCGAAGGTGCGTGCGAACACCACCACCTCGCAGCTGCCGCTCATGTCCTCGATCTGAAGGAAGGCCATCCGCTGCCCGGTCGAGCTGCGCCGCGGCACCACGGTGCGCAGCTCGCGCACCGCCCCGCCGATCTGCACCATGAGGCCGTCGAGGTGCGGCCCCAGCTCGCCGATCGTGGTGTCGCAACGGGTGCGCAGGGTGTCGTTGATGCGCCGCAGCGGATGGTCGCTGAGGTACATGCCGAGCAGCTCGCGCTCCCAGCGCAGCCGGTCCTCCTCGGCGGCGGGCACCACCCCGACCGGGGTGAGGTCCTCCACCGGCAGCGGGGCGGGGCCGTCACCGCCGCCGTCGCCATCGGAGGGCATGCCGAACAGCGAGGTCTGCCCCTGCTCGCGCTCGCGCCGCACCTGCGCGGCGCGGTCCATGGCACGGTCGATGACGGCGAGCAGGGTGGCGCGGTCGCCGAGGCTGTCGCAGGCGCCGCTGCGCACCAGCGCCTCGAGCACCCGCCGGTTGAGGTCGCGTCCGCCGGCGCGGAGGCAGAGGTCGAGCAGCGAGGTGAACGGCCCGCCCTCGTCGCGGGCGACGAGCAGGGTCTCGACCACCTTCTCGCCGACGTTCTTGATGTGGGAGAGCCCGTAGAGGATCTCGCGCTTGTCGGTCTCGCCGACCACGAACCCGGTGCCGCTGCGGTTGATGTCCGGGGGACGCACCACCAGTCCCCGCGCATGGGAGTCGAGGATGGCCTGCTTGAGCTTGTCGAAGTCGCCCGCCTTGCTGTTGAGCAGGGCGGTCATGTACTCGAGCGGATGATTCGCCTTCAGGTAGGCGGTCTGGTACGAGATGAGCGCGTAGCTGAAGCTGTGCGCGGCGTTGAACCCGTACCCCGCGAAGTACGCCATCAGGTCGAAGAGCTCCTCGGCCCTGCGCGCGTCGACACCGCGACCGGCTGCGCCCGCGAGGAACTTCTCCCGCTGCAGCGCCATCTTCGCCTTGTCCTTCTTGCCCATCGCGGCGCGGAGGATGTCGGCCTCGCCGAGGGTGAAGCCGGCCACGGCGGAGGCGATCTTCATCACCTGGTCCTGGTACACGATCACGCCGTACGTGCTGGACAGGATCGGCTCGAGCTCGGGAAGCACGTACTCGACCGGCTCCTCGCCGCGCTTGCGCTTCATGTACAGGTCGATGAGGCCGCCCTCGATCGGGCCCGGCCGGTTCAGCGCCGATGCGGCGCTGATGTCGTCGAGGGTCTGCGGCTGCATGTCGAGCAGGATCTTCTTCCCGCCCACCGCCTCCAGCTGGAAGACCCCGAGGGTGTCGGCCCTCCCCAGCAGGGCGTACGTCGCCGGATCGTCGAGGGGCAGGGTGTCGATGTCGAGCTCGATGCCGGTCGTGTGCCTGATGTTCTCGACCGCCGACTCGATGACGCTGAGGTTGGTGAGGCCGAGGAAGTCCATCTTCAGCAGGCCGATGGTCTGCACCCCGTTCATGTCGAACTGGGTGACCATGGCGTCGCGATCGTTGGTGGATCGCTGCAGCGGGACGATGTTCTCCAGCGGCTCGGGGGCGATCACCACCCCGGCGGCGTGGGTGCTGGCGTTGCGGCAGATGCCCTCGAGGCGCCGGGCGTTGTCGATGATCGACTTCGCCCAGGGCTCGTTGTCGTACACCTCGCGCAGCTCGCGGTTCTCGAGGGCCTTCTCCAGGGTGATGCCGATCTGCGCGGGCACCAGCTTGGCGAGGCGGTCGACGTCGGCGAGCGGTACGTCGAGGACGCGGCCGACGTCGCGGATGGCGGCGCGGGCCGCCATCGTGCCGAAGGTGATGATCTGGGCGACCCGGTCGCGCCCGTACTTCTCCTGCACGTACTCGATGACGCGGTCACGGCGGCGGTCGTCGAAGTCGATGTCGATGTCGGGCATCGACACCCGCTCGCGGTTGAGGAAGCGCTCGAAGATCAGCCCGTACCTCAGCGGGCAGATGTTGGTGATGCGCAGTACGTAGGCGACCAGCGAGCCGGCCGCGCTGCCCCGGCCCGGCCCCACCTTGACGCCGTCGCAGCGGGCGGCGCGGATGAAGTCCCAGACGATGAGGAAGTAGGCGGCGAAGCCGGTCTCGCGGATGACGTCGAGCTCCATGGCGAGCCGCTCGCGGGCCTCGCGGGTGGGCTCGGGATAGCGCTCGCGCAGGCCCTGCTCGCAGAGCTCGCGCAGGTAGGAGTCGGCGTCGAGGCCCTCGGGGATGGGCGAGTAGCGGGGCAGCAGGGTCCTGCCCATGGGCAGCTCGAGGCTGCAGCGCGCCGCCACCGCCAGGGTGTTCGACGCCGCCTCGCTGTAGGCGGCGAAGCGCTGCGTCATCTCGGCGCCGCCGGCCATGTAGAACTGGGGCCCGTGGAAGCGGAAGCGCTTCTCCTCCTGCCGCCGGGCGCCGGTCTGGAGGCAGAGGAGGATGTCGTGGGCCTCGGCGTCCTCGGCCCGGACGTAGTGGGAGTCGTTGGTGCAGACAAGCGGCAGCCCGGTGCGCCGCGCCATCTCCACCAGCCCGGCGCGGATCTCCACCTCCTCGGGGATGCCGTGGTCCTGGAGCTCGAGCAGGTAGTTGTCCGGGCCGAAGATCTCCATGTGCTGCCGGGCCACCGACTCGGCGGCGTCCATGTCGCCGCGGAGGATCGCCTGGGGCAGCTCACCGCCGATGCAGGCGCTGAGGCAGATCAGCCCCTCGGCGTGCTGGGCGAGCAGCTCCTTGTCGATGCGCGGCTTGTAGTAGTGGCCCTCGAGGTGGGAGCGGCTCACCAGCCGGACCAGGTTGCGGTAGCCGGTGAGGTCGCGCGCGATCAGCACCAGGTGGTTGGGATCGCGGTCGGCCTTGCCCTCCTTGTCGTGGCGCGACCGCGGCGCCATGTACATCTCGCAGCCGATGATCGGCTTGATCCCGGCCCTGCGCGCCGCGGTGGTGAACTCGACCGCGCCGTAGAGCACCCCGTGGTCGGTGATCGCCACCGCCGGCTGGCCCATCCGCTTCGCCGTGTCGACCAGCTCGCCGATCCGCGCCGCGCCGTCGAGCAGCGAGTACTCGGTGTGGGTGTGGAGGTGGACGAACGGCTCGGACGGGTCGCCCGCGCCGGTCGGCGCGGCGGGCGCGGGGTGAGGATGGGTGGCGATGATGGGTCCTCGGAAGGGGGGGCGGGCGCCGGCGGAGGCGAACATGTGTACGGTAGCGAGCCGGCGTGGGCTCCGGCAAGGGCGGTGGTCAGTCCTCGTCGATCATGAACTCGTCGTGGAGGTGGTCCATCTGCCAGACCAGGGCGGGGAGGTCGTAGGTGACCAGCTCGTCCCCCTCCCAGATCGCCCCCATCTCCTCGGCCAGCTCCACGTCGTTCAGGTCCTTGGGTTCGTTCCCGCTCCAGCGGAACCTCACCATGCTGTTCTCACGCCGCCCCAGCACCAGTCTCTCCACGGCCGTCACCTCCCGGTCCCATTGTCCCTCTCCCCGGGGGGGCGGTTGGAGATGCCCGAGCACAGCAGCGCCCGTGTCAGATCAGCCGCGCATCTCTAGAACGCCGTGGTGCCGTTCGGCGTCCCCATCCCGGTGGGGCCGTCGTAGCCGGGGCCGGCGGCGCACTGGTAGCCGGAGAAGCAGAGGAGGGTGTTCGTCCCCGAGGTGACGTCGTTCAGCCCGCCGCTGTGGGCGTAGGGGTAGCCGGGGCCCGCGGTGGTCGCGTTCCCGGCGAGAACGAAGGCGCCCGCGATGACCGGGGCGGCCGCGCTGGTGCCGCCCGCGACCGACCAGCCGCTCGACTGGTAGGTGTCGTACACGCTCACCCCGGTGGCCGGGTCGGCGACCGCGGCGACGTCGGCGGTGGTGCGGTTCGAGCAGCCGGGGTCGTGCTGCCAGGCGGGCTTGGGCTCGTAGGCGCTGCAGCCGCTTCCCGACCCCGACCACGCGGTCTCGCTCCAGCCGCGCGAGCTCGATGCCCGCTGCAGGGTGGTGCCGCCCACGGCGGTGACGTACGGCGACGTCGCCGGGTAGACGGTGCCGAAGCCGCTGTCGCCCGAGGCGGCGACGATCGCGATGCCGGGGTGGTGGAAGTGCGCGTCCCAGCCCAGCTCGGCGGACTGCTCGCCGACGCCGAAGCTGTTGCTGATCGCCACCACCCCCGGCCAGGCGGCGGCGGTGTCCTCGGCGGCGGCGAGCACCGGCAGGTCGGGCGTCGCCGCCTCGACCAGCAGGATGTGGCAGTCGGGGCAGGCCGCCGAGATCATGTCGAGGTCGACCGAGACCTCCTTCGACCAGCCGGCGTCCGGCGGCGGATAGGCGGTGCCGCCGGTGCCGGCGATCTTGTGGAAGCAGCCGTTGGCGGTGGTGCACGCGGGCAGGCCGAAGGTGGAGCGGTAGACCGCCAGGTCGGCCTCGGCGTTGGGGTCGTCCATGGCGTCGACCACGGCGACGGTGCGTCCGCCGGATCCGCCGGCGGGCAGGCCGTAGGCGGAGTGGAGGTCGAACGGGTGGAGGCCGGGCACCTGCGGCGCCGGGTCGGTGGCGGGCATCGGCGCCGGCGTGGTCACCGGCGACGCGGTGGGCGCGGGGCTGGGGGAGGCGGTCGGGCTCGGGGTCGCGGTCGCGGACGGCGACGGCTTCGGCGTCCGGCTCGGCTTCGCGGTCGGGCTCGGCCTGGGTGTCCGGCTCGGCTTCGGCGTCGGACTGGCCTTCGGCTTCTTCTTCTTGGCCAGCGGCTCGGCCTGGGTGCTGAAGAGCGCCAGGCAGCGGGCCTGACCGGGGCTGGCGACCGGGCACGCGGCCTGGAACACGTCGGCCGGGGGCGCGGCGGCGGCGAGCGAGGGGCTGGTGACGGCCACCGGCGCGCCACACCCGCACACGGCCAGCGCCAGCGTCAGCGTCGCGATCGCAACGCTCAGTGCCCGTGCTCCGCGCATCCGGCGTCCCCTCCCTTCCCCGCGGCATCAACCCGCGACCTCTGATATGACGGACGAGCGGGCGGAACCGTGCGCGATCTGGCGTTCGTCGCGATCGCCGCCCCGGCGGCGTCCGACAATGCGGCCATGGACACCGCGCCCGCCGTGGAGCCGCTGCGCATCCTCGTGGTCGAGGACGACCGCGCCCTCCGCGGCATGCTCGTCTCCGCCGCCGAGGGGGCCGGCTACGCCGTGGTCGCCGTCGGCGACGGCCTCGCCGCCGGCCGCGAGCTGCGCACCCGCCTCTTCGACGCGGTGCTGCTCGACATCGGCCTCCCCCTGGTCGACGGCTGGCACATCCTCACCGATCTGGAGGGCCGCGGCATCCCGCCGGTGATCGTCATCAGCGCCCGCGGCGAGGAGCGCGACAAGGTGCGCGCCCTCGACCTCGGCGCCGACGACTACCTGGCCAAGCCGTTCGGGTCCGAGGAGCTGCTGGCGCGGCTGCGCGCCGTGCTCCGGCGCGCCCGCCCGCCCGCGGAGCCGTCGCGGCTCGTCCACGCCGGCGACGTCACCGTCGACCTCGGAGCACGCACCGTCGTCCGCGCCGGCGCCGAGGTGCGCCTCACGCCCACCGAGCGGGCGCTGATCGTGGAGCTGGCGCGCCACGCCGGCCGCGTCGTCGACCACCGCAGCCTGCTGCGCCGGGTCTGGGGGCCTGAGTACGCGGGCGAGCGGAACTACCTGCGCACCTTCGTCCAGCGGCTGCGCCTCAAGCTCGAGGCCGACCCCGCCGAGCCGCGGCTCATCGTCACCGTCGACCGCGAGGGCTACCGCTTCGGAACGCCCGCGCCGCTCCCGCCCCGGACTACCCCGGCACCGGGAGGCTGAAGGCGAACCGGGCCCCGCCACCGGGTGCGTCCTCGAACCAGACCCGGCCCCCCTGCGCCTCCACCAGGCCCCGGACGATGGCCAGCCCCAACCCGGTGCCGGGGGCGGCGCCGTCGCCGCGGACGAAGCGGTCGAAGATGCGCTCGCGGTGCTCGGCCGGCACCCCCGGGCCGTGGTCGGCGACGCCGATCACCACCGCGCCGCCGCCGGCGCCGACGTCGACGGTCAGCGGCGTCCCCGGCGGCGCCAGGCGGTCGGCGTTGCCGAGGAGGTTGTCGAGGATCTGCGCCAGCCGGTCCCAGTCGGCGAGGACCCGCACCCCGGCGGCGCCCTCCCCGTCCCAGGCGACCGGCCGCCCCGGGCTGTGCCGGTGGAGGCGGTCGACCGCCGCCTGCACCGCCTCGGCGGCGTCGGTGGGCTCGCGCTGGAGGTCGAGCGCGCCCCCCTCGATCCGCGCCATGTCGAGCATGTCGCCGACCAGCCGGCCCAGCCGCCGTGCCTCGGCGGCGATGGAGGCGAGCTCGTCGCGCGCCGGCGCCAGGTCGGCGCGGCCGAGCAGCGCGGTGCTGCCGGTGAGGATGCTGGCCAGCGGGGTGCGCAGCTCGTGGGACACGTTGGCGAGCAGGTCCTGCCGGGCGCGGTCGGTCTCCTCGAGGATGTGCACCTGGCGCTGGGTGCGCTCCAGCTCCAGCGCCACCCGCGCCGCCTCCTCCTGGTCGCGGTTGCGCCGCACCAGCTCCGCGTTGGCGAGGCTGAGCTCCCCGGCCAGCGCCACCGCGCGCCGCTGCGCCCGGCGCCGGCGCGAGACCAGGCCGCCGACCAGGAGGGCGGTCCCGGCGAGCATGGTGAGGTTGACGAGGTCGAACTCGTCGAACAGGGTCAGGGTGCGGACCGGCGGGACGAAGTAGTAGTCCGCGAGCAGGAAGCCGGCCCCCGCGGCGAGCAGCGCCGGCCAGAGCCCTCCGAGCACGCCGATGACCGCGACGTACGCGAGGTAGACGAACACGTACTCGCGGGGGCGGCTGGAGATCGACAGCAGCGGGCCGGTGAGCGCCACCGGTCCGCCGACCGCGGCGGCGATCGCGAGCACCGCCCGGACCGCGCGGCGCCGCCCCGAGCCCGGCATCACCCTCCTCCTCAGAGCGCCTCGTCCTCGTGGTGGGTGCGGTGGCGCACCGGCTCGAGCGGGCGGAGGTGGTAGGGGACGTTGACGGTCACGATCCCGGGGCGGAAGAGCAGCGCCGCCTTGAGGCGCAGCGCGCTCTGGTTGTGCAGCACCTGGTGCCACCAGCGGGTCGCCACCAGCTCGGGGAGCACCACCACCACGGTGGCGTCGTGACGCTGCCGCTGGATGGCGGCGACGTAGGTGAGCAGCGGGCGCACCAGCGAGCGGTAGGGGGAGTCGATGATCTCCAAGGGCACCCGGTTGCCCCAGGCCTGCCAGCGCGCCCGGAGGTCGGCGATCTCCTGGAGGTTGTCGCTGACGTGCACGGCGATGACCGAGTCGGAGATGCCCCGGGCCAGCGCCAGGCTCTGCAGCGCCACCGAGTTCAGGCCGGCGATCGGCACCACGCACACGATGTGCACGTCGCCCGGCGCCATCGGCGTCTCCGTCTTGATGTACGAGCCCACCTCGCGGTAGTGGCGGTTGACGGCGCGGCAGGTGAGCACCAGCAGGGGCACGATGACGACGATGATCCACGCCCCGCGGGTGAGGTTCGAGGCGCCGGTCACCAGCAGCACGGTGGCGCAGGTGACGGTGCCGAGGATGTTCAGCGGCAGCCCCCGATGCCAGCCCGGCTCGCGCCGCCGCAGCCAGCGCGCCACCATCCCCGCCTGGGACATGGTGAAGGCGGTGAAGACCCCGACCGCGTAGAGCGGGATCAGCCGCGACACGTCGCCGTGGAAGCCCACCAGCAGCAGCACCGCCAGCGCCGCCAGGAGGACGATGCCGTTGCTGTACGCGAGCCGGTCGCCGAGGCGGGCGAACTGGTGGGGCGCGAAGTCGTCCCGGGCCATGAAGAAGAGCAGCCGGGGGAAGTCCGAGAAGGCGGTGTTGCCGGCGAGCACGAGGATGCCGGTGGTGGTCACGGCGATGTAGAGGTAGGCGGCGCCGGAGCCGAAGGCGGAGTGGGCGAGCTGGGAGATGACGGTCTGGTAGCCGGCCCTGGCGGGGTCCTCGGGCACCACCCCGAGCACGTGGGTGCAGAGGGTGATGCCGAGGAACATCAGCCCGAGCAGCACCCCCATGGTGGTCAGGGTGGTGCGCGCGTTCACCCACTCCGGCGGCTTGAACGCGGGCACCCCGTCGCTGATCGCCTCCACCCCGGTGAGCGCGGTCGCCCCCGAGGCGAAGGCGCGCAGCACCAGGAACAGGCCCAGGCTCTGGGTGGCGTGCTCGATGTGCGGCGGCGCCCCGTGGAGCGAGCCGGTGGCGAGGCGCACGCCCATCGTCACCACCATCACCAGCATCCCGGCGATGAACAGGTAGGTGGGGGCGGCGAAGAGGCTCCCCGACTCGCGGATGCCGCGCAGGTTGCCGACCAGCAGCACCAGGGTGAAGCCGACGCAGAGCTGCACCCGGAACGCCTCCAGGCCGGGGGCGGCGCTGATGATGGCGTCGACGCCGCTGGCCACCGAGACCGCCACCGTCAGCGTGTACGAGGTCATCAGCGCGCATCCCGCCACCAGGCCCGCGAGATGGCCCAGGTTGTCGCTGGCGACGATGTACGAGCCGCCGCCGTGCGGATACGCCTTGATCGTCTGCCGGTAGCTGAGCACCACCACCGCGAGCAGCGCCAGGGTGGCGCCCATGATCGGCAGCAGGGCGCCGTAGGCGACCGCGCCCGCGGTCACCAGGACCACCAGGATCTGCTCGGTCGCGTAGGCCACCGAGGAGAGCGCGTCGGAGGAGAGCACGGCAAGCGCCTTCACCCGGGTGAGGCGCTCGTGCACCGCCTGCGAGGAGGCGAGCGGCGCCCCGATCAGGGCATGGCGGACCCGGTGCATCACGTGGGCGAGGCCGGTGGGGGGCGCGCTCGCCTCGGCGGTGGCCTGGAGCACCCCGGGCGCCACCGGCTGGAACCCCTGCCGCCGGGGACGCACCCCACGCACGTACCTGTCGCCGGGGAGGGTGCCGCGGCGCTCGTGGCCGCGCAGGTCGGGGTCGACCGAGTCGGCGGCGGGGAAGTCGCTCCAGGCACGTCCCGCCTCGCGGAGGGCGTGCGCCTCCGCCGCGTCGAGGCGAGCCTCGGGGGTGGCGCCGGGTGCCGCATCCACGAACACCAGAGAGTACTCACCGGAGCGTCAACGGAGCATCAACGCCGCCACCGGCACGGCTGTTGATCGTTCGTTGACGGTTCCCCCCGTAGCCTCGCGGGAATGGATGCCCGTCCCCGCCTCGAGGTGCTGCCGCGGGAGCGCCCGCAGCCGCTCCGGCGGCTCTGCGTGATCGCGGGGGTGGACGGCTCGCCACTCTCCGACCGGGTGCTGCGCTGGTGCGCCTCGCTCGCCGCCGTCGCCGATCTCGAGGTGGTTGCGGTGTACGCGCTCGAGGAGCGGAGCTACCCGCCCCACTTCCACCACCGGCTGCCCCGCGCCGCCGACCGCACCCACGCCGGCTGGCGGGACGAGATCCGCGCCCGCATCGACCTGGAGTGGTGCGCGCCGCTGCACCTTCCCGGGGTGCGCCGCCGCATCGTGGTCGGCGACGGCCGCCCCTGGGAGGTGCTGGCCCGGGCGGCGCGGCGCCACGACGCCGACCTCGCGGTGGTGGGCTGCCGCCCCCGGGGCACGCTGGTCGAGGCGCTCCGTCCGGGGGTGTCGCGCCGGCTCCCGCGGCGGTCGCCCTGCCCCGTCGTGGTGGTGCCCGAGGCCCCCGCCGGGCTCGAGGACACCGGCCCCGTCGCGCCGCCGCTGGAGCGGATCCTGGTCGGCTCCGACGGGGGGGCCGCCGCCGCCGCCGCGCTGGGCTGGGCCGCCGGCCTGGCCGCCGACCTCGACGCCGAGATGGTGGTGGCGCGGGTGATCGCCGCCGGCGACGCCCCTCCCCAGCCGGCGGCGGGCACGGCCCGGCGGCCGCGGGTCGTCGACGACGTCACCGCCACCCTCGAGCAGGAGTTTGCCGCCCTCGGCTCCGGGGTACGACCTCGTCGCCGGACCGCGGTGCTGGTGGGCGACGCCCCGGCGATGCTCCTGGCCCTCGCCGAGTCCGAGACCGCCGGCCTGGTGGTGCTCGGCGTCGAGGAGGGCCGCCGGCCCTCGTGGCTGCGAGCCGGGGCGGTGGTGTCCCGGCTGACGCGCAGCGCTCCCTGCCCCGTGGCGCTGGTGGCCTCCGGCGCCGCATCCACCGAGAACGGATCCTCACGGAGAACAGACGACATGAGCACCGAGACCCAGCGCCCCCGCGGCGTCCGCTTCGCCGCGGGCACGGTGGTGAGCCCGGGCGAGTACCGCAACTGCGACACCGGCACGGTGCGGTACTTCGACGGCCACACCCCGCTCCCCGGCGGCGTGAACTCCGCCTCCTGGCAGCAGGTGAGCGACCACCACCATCCCTCGGCCGCCGCCCGTCCCTCCCGCGGCACGATGCCGGAGACCGCCGCCCACCCGGTGCGGTTCGCCGCCGGCGCGATGGTGAGCCCGGGCGAGTACCGCAACTGCGACACCGGGGCGGTGCGCTACTTCGACGGCACCACCCCGCTCCCCGGAAGCGCCAACTCGGCCTCCTGGCAGCAGGTGTCCGACCACCAGCACCCCTCGAGCGCGGGGCACCAGCCCGAGCAGCGGCACTCGATGCCCGACACCGCGTCGCGGCCGGTGCGCTTCCCCGCCGGCACCATGGTCAGTCCCGGCGAGTACCGCAACTGCGAGACCGGCGCGGTGCGCTACTTCGACGGCAGCACCCCGCTTCCCGGGGGCAGCAACGCGTCCTCCTGGCAGCAGGTCTCGGACCACCACCACCCCGGGGCGCCGGCGCGCTCCTGAGCGGCTGAGCGCGCGACCCGCCGGTCACGGCGGGTCGCGCCGCGCCAGCACCAGGCGGAACACCGGCCCGGGTCCGGCGCGCTGCAGCAGCAGCCGGCCGCCCTCGGCCTCGGCGAGGGAGCGCGCCAGCGCCAGCCCGATCCCCCTGCCCCCGCCGCCGGAGGCGCGGCGGGCGAACACGAGGGCGGGGTCGAGCACCCCGTCGCCCTCGTCGCCGACGTCGACGTGGACGCCCCCGGGGAGCTCGCCGGCCACCACCCGCACCGCCCCGGCGCCGTGGACGGCGGCGTTGTCGAGGAGCACGTCGAGGATCTGGCGCATCGCCGAGGCCGAGGCCGGCACCGGCGGCAGCGCGGACGGGAGCTCGAGCCGCAGCGGCCGGTGAACGGCGGCGAGCGCCGCCCGCCAGCGGCCCTCCTGCTCGGCGCAGAGGGCGGCGAGGTCGAGAGGCCGGCGGTCGCCGGGGGCGTCGCGGGCGAGCTCGAGGAGCTCCTCGACGGTGCCCTGCAGCCGGTCGATCTCCTCGAGGGCCGCGGCCACCGCGGGGGCCAGCCCGTCACCGGCGAGGAGGCCGCCCTCGAGACGCAGCCGGAGCGCGGTGAGCGGGGTGCGCAGCTGGTGGGAGGCGTCGGCGCTGAAGGCGCGCTCGCGTTCGAGGACCACGGCGAGGCGGGCCGCGGTGGCGTTCAGCGACCCCGCCACGGTGTCGATCTCGGCCACCCCGCTGGGCGGCACCTGCACCGAGAAGTCGCCGCCGCCGAGCCGTACCGCCGCGGCGCCGAGGGCGTCGAGGGGACGGCTGAGCCGGCGCGCCTGGAGGACGGCGACCGCGGCGGCGAGGCCGACCGCCGCCAGCCCCAGCCCGCCGAGGATCAGCCAGGCGCGGTGGACCCTGCCGTCGACGGTCGCCTGGGCGAGCGCCGAGCGCACCGCCCCGACCACCTGCTCCTGCGACCCCACCGGCACCGCGGCCACCACCTCCGCCCCCACCGAGGCGGCGCCGACATGGCCGCCCAGGGCCATCCGGGTGACCGGGTCGGCGGCGGCGGGCCCGGGTCCGGAGAGCCGGTGGCCATCGGCGGCGTAGAGGGAGAGCCGGGCGCCGTCCTCCGGGCTGGGCAGCTCGGCGGGGTCGGCGGCGGTGAGCGGGGCGGGGACCAGGGTGGCCGCCTGGGTGGCATCGTCGACCAGCCGGCGCACCGCCTCGTCGCGGTAGACGCTGGCCACGGCGAGGCCCAGCGGCACCGAGAGCACCACCACCGCGAGCGCGGTCACGCCGACGATGGCGCGGAGGATGCGCCCTCTCATCCGGCGTCGAGGCGGTATCCGACCCCGCGCAGGGTGGTGATCCGCGCGGTGGTCTCGCCGGCGGCGGCGAGCTTCCTGCGGAGCGCGACGATGTGCATGTCGAGGGTCTTGGTCGACCCGTACCAGTGCTCGTCCCAGACCAGCTCGATGATCCGCTCGCGGGTGACCGCCCGCCCGCACTCGGCCACCAGCAGGGAGAGGAGGTCGAACTCCTTGGGGCTGAGGGCCAGCTCGCCGCCGGTCGCCGTCGCCCGCCGCGCCTCGACGTCGAGCTCGATGCCGCCGGCGCGCAGCGGCCCCTGGTCGCGGCGGGCGCCGAGGCGTCGCTCCTGGGCGCGGAGCCGGGCGAGCAGCTCGGCGAGCCGGAAGGGCTTGGTGACGTAGTCGTCGGCGCCGGCGTCGAGCCCGACGACCACGTCGACCTCGGCGTCCCGGGCGGTGACCACGATGATCGCGACCCCCGGATGGGCGCCGCGCAGCCGGCGGCAGACCTCGACCCCGTCGAGGTCGGGCAGCCCGAGGTCGAGGAGCACCACCTCGGGCGCCTCCTCGTCGGCGGCCGCGAGCCCGTCGCGGCCGCCCCGGCTCCAGCGCACCGCGTGGCCCTGGCCCTCGAGCACGCCGGCCAGGCTCCTGCCGATGCCCTCGTCGTCCTCGATGAGGAGGATCCGCGTGCCCATGTGGCGGCGAGCCTACTCCACCTCCGCCCCACCGCCCGCTGACCCGGTCTTGACCGTCCCCTGACCTGGCCCCACGTAGGCTGGCGCGGTGATGACCCCCCGCCGCCTCGCACTCCTCACCGCGCTCACCGCGCTCACCGCGCTCACCGGGCTCACCGGGCTGCTCGCCGCCGGCTGCGGCTCGGCCACCGCCCCGTCCGCCTCGACCGCCGCGGGATCGCCCGCGCCGGTCACCTCGGCGAGCCCCGGCGCCGCCGCCTCCACCTCGGCGGCGCCGAGCCCGGCGCTCGAGGTCAACCCCGCCGGCGACATCCCCGACAACCAGGCGTACGTCGCCTACAGCCTCCCCTCCGGCGCCTTCAGCGTCCGCGTCCCCGAGGGCTGGGCCCAGGCGGGCGGCGGCGGTGCGGTGACCTTCACCGACCACTACAACAGCATCCGCCTGGAGACCGTCCCCGCGGCGGCGGCGCCCACCGTCGACTCGGCGCGGCAGAACGAGCTCCCCGCCATCCGCCAGCAGGCCTCGGGGGTGAGCAACGAGGCGGTGAGCACCGTGACCCGCACCGCCGGGACCGCGGTGCTGATCACCTACCAGGCGACCTCGGCCCCCAACCCGGTCACCGGCAAGGTGGCGCGGCTGGCGGTCGAGCGCTACGAGTTCTGGCGGAACGGCTCGGAGGCCGTCCTCACCCTCTCGGCCCCGGTGGGATCCGACAACGTCGACCCCTGGAAGACGGTCACCAACGGCTTCCGCTGGTCGTGAGCGAGCCCGCCCTCGACGCCCGCAGCCTCTACCGCTTCTTCCACGCCGGCGACGACGAGACCCTCGCCCTGCAGGGCGTGTCGCTGCGGGTCGAGGCCGGCGAGATCGTGGCGGTGGTCGGGCCCTCCGGGTCCGGCAAGTCGACCCTGCTCGCCTGCCTGGCGGGGATGGACGACCCCGACGGCGGCACCGTCCACGTCGGCGGCGAGCGGCTCTCCCGCCGCCCCGAGCGGGAGCGGCGGGCGCTGCGCGGCCGTCACATCGGCATGCTCTTCCAGAGCGGCAACCTCCTCGACCACCTCACCGTGACCGAGAACGTCGACCTCGCCCAGCGCCTCGCCGGGCGCCGCGACCCGCGCCGGGCCGCCGCCGTGCTCGAGGAGCTCGGCCTCACCGCCCGCGCCGGCGCCCTCCCCGGCCGGCTGAGCGGCGGCGAGCTCTGCCGCGCCGGGATCGCGGTCGCGGTCGCCAACGATCCCACCGTGCTGCTCGCCGACGAGCCCACCGGCGAGGTCGACTCGGTGACCGGCCAGCGGGTGCTCGACCTGCTCGAGGACCGCGCCCGCCGCGGCGTCGCGGTGGTGGTGGTCACCCACAGCGAGGTGGTGGCGGCGGCCGCGGACCGGGTGGTCGCCCTCGCCGACGGCCGGGTGGTCGGGTGAGCGCGCCCGGGGTGGGCGCCGAGGTCGTGGCGCGCTGCGAGGCCGCCGGCCGCTGCTACGGCTCCGGCGCCGGCGCCGTGGTGGCGCTGCAGCGGGCCTCGTGCGCCGTGCGCGCCGGCGAGCGGATCGTCGTCACCGGGCCCTCCGGCTCGGGGAAGTCGACCCTGCTCCACCTCCTCGCCGGCCTGGAGACCCCCTCCGAAGGGGTCGTCGACTGGCCTGCCATCGGGCCGCGGGACCGGCTCCGGCCGCTCGCCGTCGCCACCATCCTCCAGGGTCCCAGCCTGCTGCCGCCGCTCGACGTGCTCGAGAACGTGGCCCTGCCGCTGATGCTCGGCGGCATGGCCGAGGCCCGGGCGCTCGCCGCCGCCGCCGCCGCGCTCGAGGCCCTGGGGCTCGGGTCGCTCTCCGGCCGCCTCCCCGAGGAGATCTCCGGCGGCCAGGCGCAGCGGGTGGCGGTTGCCAGGGTGCTCGCCGGCTCCCCCCGGCTGGTGCTCGCCGACGAGCCCACCGGCCAGCTCGACGGCGCCACCGGGACCCAGATGCTCGACGTGCTCGACGAGGCGGTCGCCCGCCTCGGGGCGGCGCTCGTGCTCACCACCCACGACCGCCGCGTCGCCGCCCGCTTCGACACCGCCTGGACGATGGCCGACGGCCGCCTGACCGGGGCGGCGTGATGCTCGGCGTGCTCTGGATGCGCGGGCTGCTCGCCCGCCGCCGCGGCCGGCTCCTCGCCACCGCCACGGGCATCGCCATGGCGGTGGCCCTGCTCGCCTCGATCGGCGCATTCCTCAGCAGCTCGTCGGCGACGATGACCCGGCGCACCGCCGCCAACGTCCCCGTCGACTGGCAGGTCGAGACCCAGCCCGGCGCCGACCCCGCCGCGGTGCTCGCCGCGGTGCGGGCCACCCCGACGGTGACGGTCGCGCTGCCGGTGGGGATGGCGACCACGACCGGCCTCACCGCCGAGACCGGCGGCACCACCCAGACCACCGGCGCCGGGGTCGCGGTGGGCCTCCCGGACGGCTACGCGGCCCGGTTCGGCGGCGAGATCCGCCCGCTGGTGGGCGCGGCGACCGGGGTGCTGGTCGCCCAGCAGACCGCCGCCAACCTCCACGTCCGCCCCGGTGACACCGTGAGCGTCGGGCGCGCCGGCTCGCCCGCGGCCACCCTGACCGTGGACGGAGTGGTCGACCTGCCCCACGCCGACAGCCTGTTCCAGAAGGTGGGCGCGGCCCGCGGCTCGCAGCCGAGCGCACCGCCGGACAACGTCCTGCTGGTGCCGCTGGCCACCTGGCACCAGCTCTTCGACCCGGTCGCCGCCGCCCGGCCCGAGCAGGTGCGCCAGCAGGTGCACGTCCACCTCGACCGCGCCCTCCCCGCCGCCCCCGGCGACGCCTTCGACCGGGTCACCGGCCTGGCCCGCAACCTCGAGAGCCGGCTGACCGGCGCCGGCCTGGTCGGCGACAACCTCGGCGCCGCCCTCGACGCCGCCCGCGGCGACGCCGCCTACGCCACCGTGCTCTTCCTCTTCCTCGGCCTCCCCGGGGCGGTGCTCGCCGGCCTGCTCACCGCGGTGGTGGCCGGCACCGGCGCCGACCGCCGCCGCCGCGACCAGGCGCTGCTCCGCGCCCGCGGCGCCGGCACCCGCACCCTGGTCGCGCTGGCGCTGCTCGAGGCGCTGGCGGCGGGCGCGGTGGGGGGGGCCGCCGGGCTGCTGCTCGCCGCGCTCACCGGCCGGCTGGCCTTCGGCGGCGCCGGGTTCGGCGGCGACGCCGCCACCGCGCTGTGGGACGCGCTCGCGGTGGGCGCCGGCCTGCTCATCGCCGCCCTGGTGGTCGCGGTCCCGGCGATGCGCGACGCCCGCCGCCTCAGCGTCGCCGGCGCCCGCCGGGTCGAGGGCCGCCGCGACCGCCCGATCTGGCCGCCCGCGGCCGCCGGCGTGGTCCTGCTCGGAATCGCGGTGGCGACGTACCTGGTCACCAGCCGGCAGGGCTACACCCTGGTGCTCGCGCCCGAGGGGGTGCCGAGCATCTCCGTCGACCACCTCGCCCTCGCCGGGCCCGCCAGCCTCTGGCTGGCCACCGCGCTGATCACCTGGAGCCTCGCCGAGCTGCTGCTGCGCCGCGGCCGCGGCCTCCTCACCCGGGCGGTGCGGCCGCTCGCCGGCCCGCTCGCCTCCAGCGTGTCCGCATCGCTGAGCCGGCAGCGCCGCCTGCTCGCGCCCGGGCTGGTGCTGGTCGGCCTGACCGCCGCCTTCGCCGCCTCCACCTCGGTCTTCAACGCCACCTATGCCCAGCAGGCCGAGGTCGACGCCCGGCTCACCAACGGCGCCGACGTCACCGTCACCGAGCCCCCGGGCGCACCCGCCGCGAACGGCACGGAGGCCCGCCTCGCCGCCCTCGCCGGGGTGCGGGCGGTCGAGCCCCTGGTGCACCGCTTCGCCTACGTGGGCGCCGACCTCCAGGACATCTTCGGGGTCCGCCCGGGGACGATCACCGCCGCCGCCAGCCTCCAGGACGCCTACTTCATGGGTGCCACCGCCGCCCAGCTGATGGGGCGGCTCGCCGCCCAGCAGGACGCCATCCTGGTCAGCGCCGAGACCGTGAAGGACTTCCAGCTCCAGCCCGGCGACCACCTCACCCTGCGCCTCCAGGACCGGCGCAGCCAGGCGCTCGTCCCGGTCACGTTCCGGTATGCCGGGATCGCCTCCGAGTTCCCCACCGCCCCGCGGGACAGCTTCCTCGTCGCCAACGCCTCGTACATCGGGGCGATGACCGGCGACCCGTCGGCCTCCACCTACCTGGTCGACACCACCGGCACCCCGCCCGCCGGGGTGGCGGCGGCGGCCCGCGGGGTGCTCGGGGTGGGACCGGTGGTCACCGACATCACCACCACCCGCCGGGTGGTCGGCTCCAGCCTCACCGCCGTCGACCTCGACGGCCTCACCCGAGTCGAGCTCGCCTTCGCGCTGATCTTCGGCGCCGCCTCGACCGGGCTGCTGCTCGCCCTCGGGGTGATCGAGCGGCGGCGCACCTTCGCCCTCGCCGCCGCGCTGGGGGCGAGGCCCCGGCAGCTCGCCGCCTTCCTCTGGGCGGAGGCGGGCATCGTCGTGGCCGGCGGTCTCGCCGCCGGCGCGCTCGCCGGGTGGGCGCTCTCGCGGATGCTCGTGGCGGTGCTCTCCGGGGTGTTCGACCCGCCGCCGGCGGCGCTGCGCGTCCCCGGGCTCTACCTGGGGTCGGCGACCGCGGTGGCGGTGCTCGCCGTGGCCGCGGTGGTGCTGGTGTTCAGCCGCCGGCTGACCCGGCTCACCGGGGCGATGCTCCGCGAGCTCTGAGCCACCCCGGTGCGGCCGCCGTAGGCTTGCCAGGTGAGCCTGCTCAACGCCGTCCACGGCTGGTCCGCGCTGATCGTGCTGTGCAGCCTCATCTTCGTGGAGGAGGCGGGGGTGCCCCTGCCGATGGCCCCCGGCGACCTGCTGCTGGTCGGCGCCGGGGTGCTGATCTCCACCGGCGGCCTCGACCCGGTCACCTTCCTCCCCCTCGCCTTCCTCGCGTCGCTGAGCGGGGCGATGGTCGCCTACACCTGGACCCGCGCCCTCGGCGCCCGGGCGCTCTCGTCGCTCGCCGAGCGGCTGGGCGCCGGCCGGCACCTCGAGCGGGCCGCCGAACGGCTGCGCAACGCCGGCCCCTGGACGATCCTGGTCGCCCGCCTCATCCCCGGCCTGCGGATCAACACCAACCTCATGGCGGGTGCGCTCCAGGTGCCGCGGCGCACCTTCCTCGCCGGCCTGATCCCGTCGATCCTCATCTGGGAGGTGGTGTTCGTCGGCCTCGGCGCCGCCGTCGGCACGCCCGTCGAGCACTACCTCGGCCGCCTCGAGCACCTGATGCTGCGCGGCGCCGTGTTCATCCTCATCGGCCTCGCCGGCTACCTGGCGGTGCGCCACATCCCCATCCCCGACGCCCCCGGCGAGGAGGCGCCGCCGCCGCGCCGCTTCCACGCGCTCCGGCTCGTGCTCGCCGTGGTCGTCGACCTGTCGGCGATCGCGCTCATCGTCAACGGGCTCGACAGCATCGTCGACGGGGTCCTCGGCGCCGGCAGGCAGGTCAACGAGTCGGTCCTGCTCAGCGTCCAGGTGGCGGTCTCGGTGGCCGTCTACCTCGCCCTCTCCCGCACCCTGAGCCGCACCACCCTCGGCGAGGCGCTCTTCCGGGTCACCTACCGGGCGCGGCGGAGCCCGCGGCTTCGCGCCGGGTAGCCGGCGATTAGAGCAGCGAGCGCACCGCGTCCACCAGCGCCCCGGGCGCCTCGAGGGGGATGAAGTGGCCCACCCCCGGCAGCACCCGCAGCCGGTGGGCGCCGAGGGTGCGGTCCAGCCCCTCCGCCCAGTCGGGGGGGAAGAGCGGGTCGGCCTCGCCCCAGAGCACCTCGGTGGGGTGCGGCAGCGGCGGCGGGGCGGGTGCGGGCTCGGCGGCGGCGTGGCGTGCCGTCTCCAGGGTTCCGGCGCCCGACCGGTACCAGTTCAGGCTGGCGTCGAGCGCGCCCGGCACCGCGTAGACGTCGACGATGGCGGCGAGCTCGGCCTCGCGCACCGCCTCCTGGCGTCCGGTCCAGTGCCGGTAGAAGTGGCGGAGATAGGTCTCCACCGAGGTGCGGTCGCGGCCGGCGAGCTCGACCGCGAGGGGGAGGCGGTGGAAGTCCTGGTACCAGAACTCCCGCTGGTGGACGGGCAGCAGCGCGCGGGCGCCCGAGCCGGGGTGCAGCGGGGCGCCGAGCACGAGGCCGCGGACCCGCCCGGGGGCGAGCCGGGCCACCGTCTGGGCGACCGCGGAGCCGACGTCATAGCCGGCGAGGACGGCGCGCTCGAGGTCGAGCGCGTCCATGAGGTCGAGCACCACCCGGGCCTGGGCCTCGCGGCCGTAGCCGGTCGCGGCGGGCAGGTCGGGGGCGTCGGAGGCGCCGAAGCCGCGCAGGTCGGGAGCGACCACGTCGACCTCGGCGCCGAGTGTGGGAATGACGCGCCGGTTGTCGTACCAGAACCCCGGCCACCCGTGGAGGAGCACCACCGGGGCACCGCCGCCGCTGCGGACGTAGTGCACCCGGTGGCCCTGCCGGTCGGTGCAGAGCCCGTGACCCCAGGCCGGGTCACTCGGGGGCAGGTCGAGAAATGCGTCGTGGGCCATGCGGGGTGGCTGCGGGTCTAGTCGGGCTCCTCGGGCGGAGTCCCGGTGGAGGCGGCGGCCTGGCTCTCAGGGGGCCCGGAGGAGGCCGCCGCCCGGGAGGGTTTGGTGCTGCCGTTGGTGTTCGCCCGGGTCTCGTCGCCGCGGATGGGGTGGTGCTGGTACCGCTCACCCTGGGTGCGCACGATCGGCCCGATGACGAGCACGGCGCCGGCGCCGAAGACGATGGCGAAGGGCCCGATGAGCGCGAGGATCTCCCAGATGCTCTGCGCCATGCTGTGCGCGAGGACGGCTCGCGCCAGGACCTCCTGCATCACGTTCTCCGGCGATCCGGCGGCCGTGTCATGTCAGCTCACGTGGACGTCGGGTTGAGCGACGTGTTGATGGTGTCGAAGTTGCGGTTGCCCTCCGTGTCGGTGAGCTCCACCACGCCGGCGACGACGTACTGCGCCTGGCCCAGCGGGAGCAGCTCCTGTTGCTTGAGCACCGATCCGGGGATGCTGAGGGTGACCTTCGCGGTCTGGCCGGGGTCGATGGCGGCCTCGGGGTTCACCTTCATCTGGTACTCGTAGTCGCCGTGCGGCAGCCCGGCGAGCGGGTTGAGGAAGGTGAGGTTGCCGGTCCTGAAGGCGCGCACCGTGAGCGGGGTCTTGGCGGTGTTGGTCACCGTGGTGACGATGTCGAGGGTGTCGGTGGCCGGGTTGTAGATGGCGTCGGTGGCCTGCGCGACGGCGAGCTGCGCCTCCACCGGCGGGGCCGGCGGCTTCACCCACTGCACCTGCAGCGGGATGTTCCCCGAGTAGTGGCTCGAGGCCCAGACGAAGCCCACCCCCACCAGCACCACCGTCGCGCCGGTGATGTAGGCCATGTGGCGGTGGTCGCGACGGGTGATGATGCCCACCGCGGGGCCGCCGTCCTGGTTGAGCGGCAGCTCGTTGGCGACCCGCAGCCGGGTGATGGTGCGCTTGATGCCGCCCGGCACCGTCCAGTACAGCATCCACCACATCCCCAGCACCAGCGTGACCGCCGAGAAGCCGAGCACCAGCCAGGTGCCGTAGCCCTCGACGTCGATGTTCTTGCCGTTCAGCAGGGTGATCGGGAAGCTGAACCCGGACGGGCTCGAGCTGATGTTGACGTACTGGCCGGGGCCGATGAGGGTGCCCGACTCCTTGACCGCGAGCGCCGGGTGGACGTGCCAGTTCCCCGGGTCACGGGCGCGGAGGGTCATCGAGAAGTTGTAGACGCTGCCCTTGCTGCAGAAGAAGGACTGCGGCGACTCCATGCCGTTGATCTTGCGGTCGACGAGCACGAACCGCGCCCCCGGCTCGACCACCGTGAGGTAGCAGACCTCGGGGTTGCCGTTGCTCATGTTCGACGGCCAGGTCTCCAGCAGCTTGGTGGTGCCGCTGATGACCATGTTGTCGTTCTGGGTGAGGTCGGACTTCGAGAACTTGACGTCCCACCAGCCGACCGCCTCCATGCGGACGAACCCCTCCTGGGCGATCTCGCCGTGGGCGGACACCGAGGTGGTGCGCAGCCCGGTCATCGCCGCCGCTCCGAGGAGGGCGACGAGGGCAATGAGGATGAACCGTCTCATCGCTGCTCTCCCCTCCTCAGTACTGCTTGAGGTATTTGAAGATCGGCCACACCGCCAGCCGTCTCCCCAGGAACTGCCCCACCCAGTAGCCGAAGACACAGAGGGTGGTGCCGAACGCGAGCGACACGTACTGGGTCTCCTGCAGGAAGGTGCGCAGCGAGCCGTGCTCGATGATGCGGAGGTACTCGGGGGTCTGCGCCCGGATGTAGCCGATGCCCTGGACGTCGGCAACGGTCAGGGTGTGCCCCATGAACCGGGTCGGCTGGAGGTAGGGCAGCTGCATGATGTAGTTGGACATCCAGAAGCCCATCGTCCAGACCGCGGAGCCGATCAGCGAGGTGAGGATGAAGCTCCGCGACTTCAGCAGCACGTAGTCGGTGAGGATGCCCGCGGGGATCCAGGTCGCCGACCAGACGAAGTTGATCGGCATGTTGATGAAGTACTTCCACTGCAGCAGCCGGCCGATCCAGGTGCAGAAGAAGAGACAGACCGCCGTGTAGGTGGCCCCGGTGGGGAACCTCCACGCTCTCCACTGGATGTACTGCAGGGCGGAGGGGATGATGATGGTGGCGAACGGCGTGATCGTCATCCACCACTGACGGTCCTTCCAGTCGGTCCAGAAGTCCCAGTCACCAGCGAAGAGCAGGTGGGTGATGTTGGCGGCGGCGCCGACCACGAAGCCGGCGGTCACCCAGAACATCAGGTCCCACTTGCGGTCGATGAACTTGTACCTGCGCTCGGCGATCTCCCGGAGCCGCAGCGCCTCGAGGTCGATGGTCGCGGTTGCCATTGGTCAGCCCCCGCCGACCGGCGCGCCGCTGGTGGGCACGGCCGCGGGCGCGGTGTCGCGCGCATCGGCCGCCTCCTCGTCCTCGATCTGGTAGAGACGCAGGATCGTCTCCCCCCAGAGGGCGAAGATGCCGCTGGCCAGCCAGCCGTAGAGCACGAACGGCCAGTGGAACCAGACCGCGAAGAACTCCTCGGCGCCGGCGTTGCCCAGGTTCACGCTGTGGCCCCACTCGTTCATCGCCACCTGCGCCACCTCGGTGACGGTCGCGGAGATGAGCAGGAAGAACGACCACGGGAAGCCCTTGTCGGGGCCGTAGACCGCGGGGATCCGGGTGCGCCCGTAGAGGTAGGTGCCGACCGCGAGGGTGACCCCCAGCGGGAAGAACAGGTAGAACATCGGGATGTGCGAGACGGTGAACGCGGTGTCCCGCACCAGGGTCTGGTGGAAGGCGCCGTCCTGGTTGGGCCAGAAGCTGGCCTCGATGTACAGGTTGACGCTGGTGGCGCCGATCAACCCCCAGAAGACGGCGATGCGCCGTACCTCCTCGCGGCGGCTGATGCGCTGGGGTAGGCTCCTCGCGCTCTGGAGGATCCATCGCCACCACAGCACGGTGAAGATGCCGACCCCCAGCAGGAAGGCGACGACCAGCATCCGCCACATCCAGAAGAACTGGGTGGTCGAGGAGTCGAGCCCCCAGGGGAAGACGGCGAACGCCTGATAGATGCGGATGGCGATGGCCAGTCCCAGCAGGATCAGCGGGGAGATGAGGCCCCACTTCCACCCCCCCAGCCAATCGATCGGGCCCCTGCCCGGGATGTCCGGCGGGTCGTAGACGGCGGGGGCGACGCGCTCCGGCGCCCCGTGCAATTCGGGTGTTGCCACTTGCTCGGTCACGTCTCCATCTCCAAGTACCTCTCCTCCGTGAGGCGGTCACCGCCCCCCTGTGCCGTCGCCGTGCTCACGGCATCGCCGTGCTGTACTCGGTGGACCCGGCCGCCGCGGTCGAGGCGGCGCCGTTCGCCGCCGGCAGCACCACGCCGCGGCCGGCGATGCGGCCGTGGTCGAGGTCGTCGATCGCGGTGCCGATGTCATCGAGGGCGTACCGCTGCGTGTGCAGCTTCACCCTGCCCTGCGCCTGGAGGGTCATCAGCTCGGACAGCTCGGTGTGGTTGCCCACCAGGCTGCCGACGATCGCGATCTCCGAGAAGATCACGTCGATGGTCGGCACCTCCACCCGGCCGCCGTAGCCGATCACGATGTTGGTGCCGCCCTGCCGCAGCATCGCCACCGCGTCCCTCTCGGCGCCACGCTCCCCGACGAAGTCGAGGACGACGTGGGCGCCGCCGCCGGTGAGCTCGTGGACCGCCTCCACCGCCTCCGCGCCGACCGCCCCCACCACCTCGTCGGCCCCCAGCTCGCGCGCCAGCGCCTGGGCGGTGGGGGAGGGATCGACGGCGATGACACCGGCGGCGCAGAGGTTCTGGACGCACTGCATGGCGATGTGACCGAGCCCGCCGATGCCGATCACCACCGCCCAGTTGCCGGGGCGCAGCAGCCCGGCCGCCTTCCTCGCCGCCCGGAACGCGGTGATGCCGGCGTCGGCGTAGGGGGCGACGTCGATCGGGTCGATGCCCTCGGCCAGCTTGACGAGAGCGCGGTCGGAGGTGCGCAGGTAGTCGGCGAAGCCGCCCTCGGCGTTGATCCCGGGGAAGCTGCCGCTGGCGCAGTACATGTCCTCGCCCCGGCGGCAGGCCTCGCAGTACCCGCAGGTGACGAGCGGGTGGACGATGACCGCCTCGCCCTCGCGCACGCTGGTGACGGCACTGCCGATCGCCTCCACCCAGCCGGCGTTCTCGTGGCCGAGGGTGTAGGGCAGCTCGACCTCGACCTTGCGCTGCCAGATGCCCTCGATGATGTGGAGGTCGGTCCGGCACAGCCCGGCGCCGCCGATCCGGACGATCACGTCGTGGGGCCCGCTGAGCTCGGGCGCCGCCACCTCGTCGACCTGGAGTGGCTGGTTGTAGGCGTGGAGCCGGGCCGCCCTCATACCGGGGTCTCCTCGTGTCGGGGGTAGCGGGTGGCGTGGAGGCCTCCGCACAGGCTGCCGTTGGCCTCCATGCACACCCGGGTCATGCGGGCACGGGTGAGATACGAGTCGAGCCGCTCCACCGCGATCGGCTGGCCGTTGGGATGGACGGCGACCGGCGCCTCCGCCGCGGTGGAGATGCCGAGCCGCACCCGCCGCTCCAGGTACGCCCCGGTCTCGGGGTCGGCGGTGTCGAGGTCGCCGACCCGCAGCGCGCACACGTCGCCGTCGGAGCGCCCCTCGGCGAGCAGCCGGTGGAGCAGCACCTCCTGGCGGGCGGTGAAGGCCTTGACCCAGAAGAAGCGCCGCAGCGCCTCGAGCCCGGCGCCGTCGGTGTGCTCGGGAAAGGCCTCGTCGAAGGAGCGCCCGGCGTTGACGCTGGCGGTCACCTCGTCGGCGACGAAGTGGTCGACGAGGCGGACGGTGACCGAGCGCACCCCGGGCACCGCGGCGACGGCGTCGCGGGCGTCCGCCGCCATCAGGTAGGCGAAGTTGGCCGCACACCAGAAGGTGGGCAGGCGCAGCTCCACCAGGGCGCGGCCGGCGTCGTCGACGGCCGCCCGGGCGAATCCGAGCTCGACCACCGACCGGTCGAGCTCGGGGTCGGTGACAGAGTCGAGCGCCCCGGTGACGCTCGCCGTCAGGTCGCTGGCCACCCCCGTGTCCTCACACCGCAGCCGGCGCCGCGGCGGCCAGCTGCAGGTCGGCCGGGACCTCGAGGTCGTAGAGCTTGGCGGCGTTGAGGCCGAGGATCTTGCGCTTGCCCTCGATGGTCAGGTCGACCCCCTTCTGCTCCTTGATGTCCTCGGGCATCTGGAAGTCGACGAACTTCTCGACGATCCAGCGCGGGCTCCACAGGGCGTAGTCGGAGGCGAAGGTCAGCCGGTCCTCGCCGACCCACCAGAGCAGCTCGCTCAGCACCTC
>DASXNK010000059.1 GCA_036495095.1 Candidatus Dormiibacterota bacterium
GCCGGCGCCCTCGAGGACGGCGCGGCGGTCCACATCGAGCGTGCCCGGGTGCTCCTCCTCGGCAGCCGCGCCGCCGACGCCGACGCCGAGGGACGGCGGGCGCTCGCCCTCGGCGGTGGCGCGGCGGCGCTCGAGGTGCTCGCCGCGGCCCACTTCCACCTCCGTGACCTCGCCGAGTCGGTGCGGTTGGCCACCGAGGCGAGCGCCCAGGCTCGGGACGGCCGGGTGCGCGCCGGCGCGCTTCTCCTCGCCGCCCGCGGCCATCACGCCCTCGGCGACCTCGACGCCGCCGAGGCCGGCTTCGAGGCGGCGGCCGCCGCCGACGCGGTCGGCGCGGCGGCCCGCGGTCTGTGGCTCGGCTTCGTGCGCATCCACCAGGGGCGCGCGGAGGAGGCGCTGCGGCTGGTCGAGGCCGCGGCGGCGTCGCCGGAGGCGGTGATCAACCTCTTCGCCCCCGCCCACCTCAGCTTCGTCAGCGGCTACGCGCTCGCCGCCCTCGGCCGGGTAGAGGATGCGATGCGGCGCTTCGACCAGCTCGACGCCGCCTGCGAGCGGTTGGGGGTGACCCGCTTCGCCGGCCGGGCCGACAACTTCCGCGGCTGGATGCTGCGCAGCCTCGGTGACCACGCCGCCGCCGACGAGCACACCGCCCGTGCGCTCGAGGCGGGACGGCGGATCGACTACCCGGAGGTCCAGGCCCAGGGCTGGCTCGACCTCTGCGACGGCGCCCTGCAGCGTCGCGACCGCGACGCCGCGGTGGCGCACCTGGCGATGGCGCGTCCCTTCGGCGACGTCGAGCACGCCTACCGCTGGCGGCACCGGATTCGTCGCCGCCTGCTCGAGGCGAGGCTGTGCCTTCTCGGTGGCGACGCGCCGGCGGCGGAGGCGATGCTCGAGGAGCTGGAGCGGGAGGCGGTGTCCCGCGGCGCCCGCCGCTACCTGCTGCAGGCGCGGCTGCTGCTCGCCGTCGCGCGCCGGGCCCAGGGGATCCCGGTCGACCTCGCCGCGCTCGCGCCCGAGCGGGAGGCGCTGGCAGCCGCCGGCGGGCTGGACGGATGGCGGCTCGCGGCGGAGGTTGCGGCCGCCTTCGACGCGGCCGCCTGGCGCGACGCCGCCCGCCGCCTGTGCGCCGGCCTCGCCGGGCACGCGGGTTCGCGGCGGGCGGGGTTCGAGAGCTATGCGGCGACGGTGCTGGACAGCACCAGCATCCGCGCCACGTAGGGCCGCGCCGCCTCCGCCGCGCGCTCCGCCTCCGCCCAGACGCGGCTGCGGCGCGGCTCGTCCAGGGTGTCGAGATAGCCGGCGACCGCGGGCGCACCGAGCCGGAAGCCGGCCAGCGCGCGCGCATCCAGCATCCCCATGCCCACCTCGACCTCCTCGACCCGCGGGCGGTGGAGGCCGGCGCGCCGCGCTGTCCGGGCGAGCAGCTCGGGGCGCGCGGTGGGCGGTTCCAGCTCGTCCTTCATCCGCCGGTACCACGGCGGCGGCCGGTACCCGTGCGCGGCCAGCACGGCGTCGACGTCGTGCTTCAGCGCGTCGTCGGAGCGGGCCGCGAAGGTGGCGGCGAGCACGGCGCCGCCGGGTCGCACCACCCGGGAGAGCTCGCGCAGCGCCGCGGCGGGATCGGCGAGGTGGTTGAGCACGAAGGCGGTGGCGGCGACGTCGACGCAGCCGTCGCGCAGCGGCAGGGCGAGGACGTCGGCGGCCGTCGCCGGAGGGCGCCGCGTGCGGTCGTGCCGCAGCATGTCGACGGCGACATCGGTGGCGAGCACCCGCGCCCCCCTGGCCGCCGCCGCCGCCGACACCGCACCGGTGCCGGCGCCGGCGTCGAGGAGCAGCGCGCCGGCCAGCGGCAGCGGGCAGCGAGCCAGCAGCGCCGCCGCCAGCCGGTCGTAGACGCGGGCGGGGCCGCCGGCCCAGGCCTCCGCCCGGTAGATCCGGGGCAGGGGTGCGGCGGTCACCGCGGCTCAGCCGCCGAGCAGGTGGGCGGCGGTGCCGATGCGCGCGTCCCACCAGGCGAGCTCGTCGGGGTTGCCGCCGAGCAGCTTCTCCCATCCCAGCTGCACGAAGGCGCCCACCAGGGCGAGCTCCAGCTGGGTCTCGAACCAGCCCGCGGTGTCGGTGCCGCGCGCCTCGAGGCGCTCGCGGTACAGCTCGATGATCGCCTCCCGGGGGTGCGCCAGCCGGTCGCTGTTGATCGCCAGGTACCAGGCGAGGTCGAGGGTCGCCGGCCCCCGCGAGACCCGGTCCCAGTCGAGGAGGATGGTGCGGCCGTCGGGGTGGCCGCCCATGTTGCCCAGCTTCCAATCGCCGTGGACCAGGGTCTGGGGGGTGGCCTCGAGGGCGAGGACGAGCGGGGAGAGGTCGTCGAGCAGCCCCCGCACCAGCCGCGCCACCGGGGGGCTCATCGTGTCGAGGCGGCTCCAGCCCACCGGGATCAGCGTCGGGA